>JAJYTR010000035.1 GCA_021792975.1 Pseudomonadota bacterium
GATCAGCGCCACGGCCAGCGCCAGCTCGATCCAGCCCAGCGCGCGCACCACGCCCTGCGCCGACCAGGCCTGCATCACGCCGTGGCAGAAATACAGCAGCGCCGCCACCGCCGCCCACCACAGCCGCCGCGCGGGCGTGCGCGCCAGCAGCGGCAGGGCCAGCGGCAGCAGCGCCAGCAGCAGCGCAGGCAGGCGCAACGGCGGCGGCGGTGCGCGCAGCAGTCCGTGCCACAGCACCTGCAGCAGCGCCAGCAGCAGCCAGCAGGCCCGACCCGCGCGCAGCGCGCTCATGACGCCACCAGTCGCCGCGCCACCTGCGCCAGCCGCCGGCCCAGCGCGCGCGCCAGCTCCTGCTCGTGTTCGCTCAGCGCGAGTTCGCCCTGCAGCCCGGCCAGGTGGCTGGCGCCGTAGGGCGTTCCCCCGCTGCGCGTGGCGTTGAGTGCGGGCTCGGTGTAGGGCAGGCCCACGATCAGCATGCCGTGGTGCAGCAGCGGCAGGATCATGCTCAGCAGCGTCGATTCCTGTCCACCGTGCATGGTGCCGGTGCTGGTGAACACCGCCGCCGGCCGGCCCGCCAGCGCACCCGAGGCCCACTCGGCGCCGGTGCTGTCGAGAAAATACTTCAGCGGCGCGGCCATGTTGCCGAAACGCGTGGGGCTGCCCAGCGCCAGGCCGGCGCAGGCGCGCAGGTCGTCGCTGCTGGCGTAGGGCGCGCCGTCCTCGGGCACCGGCGGCGCAGCGATCTGCGTGACCGGCGCCACCGGCGGCACCTGGCGCAGCCGCGCGCGGCAGCCGGGCACTTCCTCGACGCCGCGCGCCACGCGCCGCGCCAGCTCGGCGGTGTGGCCGCCGCGGCTGTAGTAGAGGACCAGCACTTCGATGGGGGCGTCGGAGTTCATGACGGGGCATGCGGCCGGGATGCGCAAGCATGCCGCAACCGCGCGCGGCACGGCGACCGGCTGGGTTAGGCTGCGCGCGATGAAACCGCTCGACCGCGACCGCCTGCGCGCCTTCGTCGCCTTCGCCTGGCGGCGCCTGCGCGAGGATCGCCTGCTGGAAACCGCCGGCGCGCTGGCCTACACCACGGTGTTCGCGCTGGTGCCGGCGCTGGCCACGGCGCTGGGCATCGTGGCCCTGTTTCCGGCCTGGGGGCGCTGGAGCGCCGCGGTCTCGCGCTTCGTGTTCCGCAACCTGATGCCGGCGGCCGGCACCGCGGTCGAGCACGCGCTGCTGGGTTTCGCCGCCAACGCCAGCCGCCTGACCGCCATCGGCACCGCGGCCGTGCTGCTCAGCGCGCTGCTGATGATGGCCGCCATCGAGGAACGCTTCAACCGCATCTGGCGCGTCACCCATCGCCGCCGCGGCGTGCTGCGCTTCCTGACCTACTGGGCGGCGCTGACGCTGGGGCCGCTGCTGGTGGTCGGCGGCCTGGCGGTCAGCTCGTACCTGCTGGCGCTGCCCTGGCTGGCGCGGGCCAACCGCGCACTGGGCGCCGGACGCTACCTGCTGGATCTGGCGCCCTTCCTGATCACCTGGGCCGGACTGCTGGGCATGTACCTGCTGATCCCGGCACGGCGCGTGGCGCTGCGCCATGCGCTGGCCGGTTCGCTGCTGGCGGCGCTGGCATTCTCGGCGGCGCGCTACGGCTTCGCGCTGTACGCGCTGCACGCTGCCAGCTACCGCATCCTCTACGGCGCGCTGGCGGCGGTGCCCATCTTCCTGGTGTGGCTGTATCTGTCGTGGGCGATCGTGCTGGCCGGCGCCTCGCTCACCGCCGCCTTCGCCGCCTTCCAGTACGTGCCGCAGGCGCAGCGGCTGCCGCCGGGCACCGAGTTCGTCGGCCTGCTCAGACTGCTGGCGGTGCTGGCCGACGCGCAGCAGCGCGGCGCCGGCATGGATGATGCCGCGCTGCGCCGCCTGCTGCCGTTTCTCACCGAGGATACGCTGACGCGCTACCTCGAGGATCTGCAGCGCGCGCGCCTGCTGCGCCGCTCGGAGCTGGGCGACTGGCTGCTGACGCGCAGCCTGCACGGCGTGCGGCTGGCCGACCTGTACGCCGCCGGGCACTACCGCCTGCCGGCCTCGGCCGCGCTGCTGGCCAGCGCCGCGCAGGAGCTGCCGGCGCCGCTGGCGGCGCAGGTCGCGGCCCTGGGCCAGGCGCTGGAAGCGGGGCTGGGCGCGGGGCTCGACAGTCTCTACCCGGCAACGCAGGCTTCACGCGATGCCGGGCAGGATGCGCAGCGGTCACGACCATGAGGAACCTGCCCGCGATGCATCTTCTCAAGAATCTGATGCTGGCCGCCCTGCTGGCGGCGGCGCCGGCCTTCGCGGCACCGGCCGCACCACTACTGTCCGTGCAACCGCTGGCGTTGACGCTGCGCACCTTCGGCGGCGGCCGCTTCGACCTCGCCGCCCAGCGCGGCAAATGGGTGGTGCTCAACCAGTGGGCCACCTGGTGCGGACCCTGCCTGCGCGAGATGCCGGCACTGTCGGCCTGGGTGCGGGCGCACGCCGCGCACGTCGCTGCGCTGGGCATGGCCTACGACGGCATCACCGCCGGGGAGTTCGCGCAGTTCATGCGCGCGCACCCGGTCAGCTATCCGGTGGCGCTGATCGACCTCGAACATCCGCCCGCCGCGCTGCCGGAGCCGCAGGAATTGCCTTCGACCTATCTGGTCGCGCCGGACGGCCGCATCGTGCGGCACTTCATCGGCCCGGTCACGGCCGCCCGGCTCGACGGCGCCATCGCCGCCGCGCGCGCGCGGCACCCGGGCTGGCCCGCACCATGAGCGCACGGCGCTGGCGGGTGGGCGGCCGCGTGCAGGGGGTGGCCTTCCGCGCCGCCACGCAGGGACGCGCCCTGGCGCTGGGCCTGTCCGGTTACGCCATGAACCTGCAGGGCGGCGAGGTCGAGGTGTACGCGCAGGGCGACGGGGAGGCGCTGCAGCAGTTGGCGCTGTGGCTGCGCCGCGGTCCCCCGGCGGCGCGCGTGGACACGCTGCGCGAGCTGCCTGCGGCCGCAGGCGAGGCGCCCGGCCCCGGCTTCGCCATCCGCTGACGCGGCAGGGACACCGGGGCGGACCACGCGCGCCGCGCGCCGCTGCTGGCAGAATGCCGGCACGCCCCCGGCGCAGGTCCCATGGAACGCATCACCGCACGCCAGTTGTTCGAGAAGGTGCACGAGCGTCTGGCGCTGCGCTGGCTGGCCGGCCTGCGCGGCGAAGCGCGCGTGCTCGAGCCCAGTCGCGGCCGCGAGCGCCGGCCTTCGCTGGTGGGCTATCTCAACCTGATCTATCCCAACCGCGTGCAGATCATCGGCAGCGAGGAACTGGCCTACCTGGACGGCCTGGAGGCACGCCAGCGCTGGGATGCGCTGCAGCGCATCTTCGGACAGCGCCCGGTCGCGGTGGTCATCACCAAGGACCAGGCAGTGCCGGCCGACCTGCGCGAGGCCGCCGAGGAAACCGAGACCCCGCTGTGGATCAGCGCCCTGCGCGGCCACGAGATCTACACCTGGCTGCAGTACCACCTCACCCGCGTGCTGGCGCGCGCGCAGACCGTGCATGGCGTGCTGATGGAGATCTACTCGATCGGCGTGCTGGTCAGCGGCGAGCCCGGCACCGGCAAGAGCGAGCTGGCGCTGGACCTGATCACCCGCGGGCACCGCCTGGTGGCCGACGACGCGCCCGAGTTCAGCCTGATCGCGCCCGACGTGATCGACGGCAGCTGCCCCGAACTGCTGCGCGATCTGCTCGAGGTGCGCGGTCTGGGCGTGCTCAACGTGCGCGAGATGTACGGCCACACCGCGGTGAAGGATTCCAAGTATCTGCGCCTGGTGCTGCACCTGCAGCCGCAGGAGGCCACGCCGGTCGACCGCGACGGCATGCAGCGGCTCACCGGCGTGCTCGGCCAGTGCGAGATCCTGGGCGTGAAGCTGCCGCAGATCACCATTCCGGTGGCACCCGGCCGCAACCTGGCGGTGCTGGCCGAAGCCGCGGTGCGCAACCACATGCTCAAGGCCAAGGGCATCGACCCGGCGCAGACCTTCATGGACCGCCAGGCGCACCAGATGCAGAGGCTGCCGCCATGGTGAGTACAGCATCCGGCGACGCCCCGCGCCTGGTGGTGCTGAGCGGCCTCTCCGGCGGCGGCAAGACGGTGGCGCTGCGCACGCTGGAGGATCTCGGCTTCTACTGCGTGGACAACCTGCCGGCGGCGCTGATCCCGGCGCTGGTGGAAGCCCTGCGCGCCGCACCCGACGGCCCGCACCGCATCGCCGCGGGCATCGACGTGCGCGCGCAGGGCGGCGACCTCAGCCGCATGCCCGGGGTGCTGGCGCAGCTGGCCGCGGCGGGCAATCCTGCCGAGCTGGTGTTTCTGCACGCGCGCGACGAGGTGTTGATCAAGCGCTACTCGGAGACGCGGCGGCGCCATCCGCTGTCGGCGCAGGGGCTGTCGCTGGCCGGCGCCATCGCGCGCGAACGCACGCTGCTGAAGCCGCTGTCGGCCATCGCCGAGCGGCTGGTGGACACCTCCGACCTCAACGTGCACCAGCTGCGCCGGCTGATCGCCACCAGCTACGGCCTGCAGGGCGACGGACTGACGCTGCTGTTCGAGTCGTTCGCCTTCCGCCGCGGCCTGCCGCCGGACGCCGATTTCGTGTTCGACGCGCGCTGCCTGCCCAATCCGCACTGGGACCCGGCGCTGCGACCGCTCTCGGGTCGCGACGCGCCGGTGCGCGCCTACCTGGAGTCGCAGCCGCTGGCGCAGGGCTTTCTCGCCGAGATCACCGGCCTGCTGGAGCGCTGGCTGCCGCACTTCGTGCAGGAAGACCGCAGCTACGTCACCGTCGGCATCGGCTGTACCGGTGGACGCCACCGCTCGGTGTATCTCGCCGAGCGTCTGTGCGAGCACTTCCGCGAACGCCACACCCAGGTGCTCGCCTTCCACCGCGAACTGGAATAGCCATGGCCAGCGGCATCCTGCTCGTCACCCATGCCGGCATCGCGCACGCGCTGATGGATGCCGCGCGCCACGTGCTCGGCACGCTGCCGCCGCAACTGGACAGCGTGGAGGTCGCCGCCGACGCCGACCCCGAGCAGGCCCTGCGCGAGGCGGCCGAGCATGCGGCCCGTCTCGACCGGGGCGCCGGCGTGCTGGTGCTGTCCGATCTCTACGGCGCCACCCCCTGCAACATCGCCCAGCGCCTGGGCCAGCAGAGCGCGCAACTGCGCTGGGTGGCCGGCCTGAACCTGTCCATGCTGCTGCGCGTGCTCAACTACGCCGGACGGCCGCTGGAGGAACTGGCCGGCATCGCCGTCAGCGGCGGCCATACCGGCATCCGCGTCGATCGCACGGAGCAGTGATGCGCGGACGCGAGATGGGGATCCGCGACCGGTGGCCCCTCTTCCGACGTCATCCCGAACGGCCCGCAGGGCCGAGCCGGTACGTCATCCCGGACGGCCTGCAGGGCCGAGCCGGGATCCAGACGGGCGCACCGCAAATACCTGCGCCTCGCAGGTGCGACTGGATCCCCGCTTCCGCGGGGATGACAGCAAAAAACGACGTCCTCCCGGACGGCCCGCAGGGCCGAGCCGGGATCCAGACGGGTGCCCCGCAAGTACCTGCGCCCTGCAAGAGCCCCTGGATCCCCGGTTCGCGCTGCGCGCGCCCGGGGATGACGCCTAAAAAAGCGGAGCGGGCCGTCGCGCGCCGCCGGCGCGCTGCGCCGGCCGCGCGCACGCCGGATTTCGCGGTGCAGCGCGCCCGCCGCCGCGGCATTGGCTAGCATCGGCGCATGACGACGCGACCCCCCGGCAGCGCCGGCCACCGCAGCAGACACGCGTGGCATCCACCGCCGGCGGACGCGCGGCGCGCGGTCATCGCCTGCCGGCGCACGCGGCATCTGCACTGAGGATCCGCAATGCGCTGGAGCGCTTTTGTCGTATTCATCGTCCTGTTCGCGCTGGTGACGGGGCTGGGCTTCGTGGCGGCGCGCTGGCGCCGCGCCGACCTGAGCCAACTGCACGAATGGGGACTGGGCGGACGCCGCTTCGGCACCGTGGTCACCTGGTTCCTGCTGGGCGGCGACTTGTACACCGCCTACACCTTCATCGCCGTGCCGGCGCTGGTGTTCGGCGCCGGCGCGATGGGCTTTTTCGCGCTGCCCTACACGGTGATCGCCTACCCGCTGGTGTTTCTGGTGCTGCCGCGGCTGTGGCGCGTGGCGCACCGGCACGACTACGTCACCGGCGCCGATTTCGTGCGCGGCCGCTACGGCAGTCCCACGCTGGCGTTGCTGGTGGCGCTGACCGGCATCCTCGCCACCATGCCGTACATCGCGCTGCAGCTGGTGGGCATGGAAGTGGTGATCGCCGCGCTGGGCTTCCCCATGGGCGGGCCGCTGGGCGATGTGCCGCTGATCGTGGCCTTCGTGATCCTGGCCGCGTACACCTACACCAGCGGCCTGCGCGCGCCGGCGCTGATCGCGGTGGTCAAGGACGCGCTGGTGTACCTGACCGTGATCACGATGGTCATCGTGGTGCCCTGGAAGCTGGGCGGCTTCGCGTCGGTGTTCGCCGCGGTGCCGGCCGGCAAGCTGCTGCTGGCCGCCCCGCCCGCGCACAGCCTGGGCCAGTACAGCGCCTTCGCCACCCTGGCGCTGGGCTCGGCATTGGCGCTGTTCTGCTATCCGCACGTGCTGACCGGCGTGCTGGCCGCGCGCGATGCGCGCACGCTGACGCGCAACATGGCGCTGCTGCCGGCCTTCAGCCTGGCGCTGGGCCTGCTGGCGCTGCTCGGCTACATGGCGCTGGCGAGCCATGTCGACCGGCTGCCCGGGTTCGCGCCGTATTTCGCGCGCTTCCAGGCCAGCTTCGCGGTGCCGGCGCTGATTCTGCACAGCTTCCCGCAATGGTTCGCCGGCGTGGCACTGGCCGCCATCGCCATCGGCGCGCTGGTGCCGGCGGCGATCATGTCGATCGCCGCGGCCAACCTGTGGACGCGCAGCATCTACCGCGAATACATCGATCCCGACTGCACGCCGGCGCGGGAATCCGCGCAGGCCAAGGCCGCTTCGCTGGTGGTGAAGTTCGGCGCGCTGCTGTTCGTGCTGCTGCTGCCGACCAGCTACGCCATCAACTTCCAGCTGCTGGGCGGGGTATGGATCATCCAGATCCTGCCGGCGCTGCTGTTCGGGCTGTACACGCGCTGGTTCCATTCCGGCGCACTGGCCGCCGGCTGGGCGGCCGGCATGCTGGCCGGCACGCTGATGGCGCTGGACCTGCACTTCGCCGGCGCGGTGTATCCGCTGCACCTGCCGGGCTGGACGGTGCCGGGTTACGCGGCACTGTACGCCCTGCTGGTCAACATCGCGGTCAGTCTGCTGGCCACGCCGCTGCTGCGCGCGCTGCGCGTGCGCGAAGGCGGCGACACGACGCGGCCCGCCGACTATCTGCCTGCCTCCGACTGCGCGCGCGAGGCTGGACCGGCATCGCCCGAACCCGCATGCTAGGCGTCGGCTTGTCCGCCCCAAGACGCCATGCCCGAACGCGAAACCGTCATCAGCAACCGCCTGGGCCTGCACGCGCGCGCCGCCGCCAAGCTGGTGCAGACCGTGCAGGGCTACAAGGCCAGCGTGTGGCTGCGCGCGCGCGGGCACGAGGTGGATGCCCGCAGCATCATGGGCGTGATGATGCTGGCCGCAGGCGCCGGCACGCCGGTCACGGTGCGCGCGGAGGGCGCGGATGCCGCGGCCGCGCTGGAAGCGGTGGTGGATCTGGTCGAGCGCAAGTTCGACGAGGGCGGTTGAACCGATGGCGCCGGGTGCCGCCCGCCGGGTGCTGGAAGGCCAGCGTGCCGCGCCGGGCATGGTGCTGGGCCGCGCGCGCCTACAACTGGCGCACCAGCACGCCATTGACGGGACGCCGCTGCCTGCCGACGCCATCGACGGCGAATTGGCGCGACTGGACACCGCGCTGGCCGCCACCCGTGCCGAGCTGGCCGAGCTGCGCCAGCGCCTGCACGGCGCGCTGGCACACGAGGCCGAACCGTTCCTGGACACCCATGCGCTGATCCTGGACGATCCCGAGCTGCGGCGCGGGCTGATCGAAATGATCCGCCAGGGCCGCTACCGCGCCGGTGCCGCGCTGGTGGCGCAGCGGGACCGCCTGATCGAGGTATTCCGGCGCATGGATGATCCGTATCTGCGCGCGCGCGAGGACGACCTCTCGCACGTCATCGCGCGCGTGCTGGACGCGCTCGAGCGCGGCGGGCACCAGGGCGAGCGCCGCATCGCCGCGCGCCTGGGCGAGATCCTGGTCACCGAGAACCCCTCCCCGGCCGAGTTGGCCACGCTGGCGAGGCACGGCCTGCGCGGCGTGATCGCCACCGCCGGCAGCAGCTATTCACACGCCGCCATCCTGGCGCGCAGCCTGCACCTGCCGATGCTGTGCAACGTGGCGGACGCCGCCGCGGCGCTGGCCGACGGCGACCTGGTGCTGCTGGACGGCGAAGACGGCCTGGCCATCGCGCATCCGGCGGCGCAGGATCTGGCCGCGCTGCGCCAGTGGCAGCGCGCGCAGGCGGCGCGGCCGCGGCCGACGCCGCGGCCGGCCGTGCCGGCGCGCACGCGCGACGGCGAAACGGTGGCGCTGTACGCCAACGCCGAACTGCCCGGCGAGATCGCCGAGGCGCGCGTGCTGGGCGCGGTGGGCATCGGCCTGTACCGCACCGAGCTGCTGTACCTGCGCCAGCCGGCACTGCCGGGCGAGGACGAGCAGTACGCCGCCCTGCGCGAGCTGATGCTGGCGCTGGACGGCGCCCCGGCCACGCTGCGCACGCTGGATCTGGGCGCCGACAAGGCCATCGACACTGGCCTGGACATGCCCGCCGAGGACAACCCCGCGCTGGGCGTGCGCGGCGTACGCCACGGCCTGCGTCACCCGGCCATCCTGCGCACGCAACTGCGCGCCATGCTGCGCGCGGCACAACTGGGACCGCTGCGGATCCTGCTGCCGATGGTCACCCTGGCCGAAGAGATCGCCGCGGTGCGTGCGCACGCGCAGGCCTGCCTGGCCGAACTGCACGCCGAGGGGGTGCCCGCGCCGCAGACCCTGCCGCCGCTGGGCGCGATGGTCGAGGTGCCGGCGGCGGCGCTGGGGGTGCGCGCGCTGCTGGAACACTGCGATTTTCTCGCCATCGGCACCAACGATCTCACGCAGTACGTGCTGGCCGCCGACCGCAACCAGGGGGCGCTGGCGGGGCTGTACGACCCCCGCCATCCGGCGCTGCTGCGCCTGGTCGCGCGGGTGGCCGGCGCCGCGCGCCGGGCCGGCAAGCCGCTGTCCGTCTGCGGCGAGATCGCCGGCGACGCCGGCGCGCTGCCGCTGCTGCTGGCGCTGGGCATCCGCGAGCTGTCGATGCTGCCCGCGCGCATTCCGGCCGCACGCGCGGTGGTCGAGAATGCCGATTGCACGAGCCTGCGCGCGGTGGTCCCGCGCCTGCTGCGCGCCACCTCGCGCGCCGAAATCGAGGCGCTGCTGTGCAAGCTGCAGCAGCCCTGAGACCACCGGCGGGCGTACCGCGCCGGGCCCGGCCCGGCCTCGCGGGTGACCGCAGCCCGCGCGGAGCGGGTTCCCGGGCCATCCCGTGGCGTGCGCTGCGACCGCTTTTGCGCCACGGGCACGCGGCGATTACGCAAACGTATCCGCAATCCGGCGCGAATTGACGCCGATCAATTCTACGATGCGGCTGCCCCGGCGTACTGTGCGCCACCGCGACCGGCGGATGCGCTCCATCCTCCCGGGACGCGCGGCGTGCGCCGGCGGATGCCTGCGCACGCAGCTGCCGCGCCGCCACCCGGGCCGGGTTCCCGGGCGTCTGCTGCAGCACTCACGGCACCACGGAAACCGGCCCATGCACGACACCCCACGCACCAACAACGACAGCCGCGGCCCCTACGTGATGGACTCGATCCGCGCCGAGGCGCAGACCGATCCCCGCCGCCGCGGGTTCCTGCTGGCGACAGCCGGCGTCCTGGGCGCCGGCGCGGCGGGCCTGTTCGCCGACATCCTCATCGACAACATGAACCCGGGCAAGGCGGTGCAGGCCGAGGGCGCGCCGATCGATGTGGACATCAGCGCCATGCGGCCCGGACAACTGCTGGTGGTGGAATGGAAGAAGAAGCCGGTGTGGATCCTGCGCCGCGAGCCATGGATGCTGCAGACCCTTGCCGAACCCGGGCTGCTGCGCCGGCTGAAGGATCCGCACAGCCGGCAGAACCAGCAGCCGGACGCGGATTTCGTCAACGGCAACTACCGCGCGCTGCGCCCGGATGTGTTCATCGCCGTCGCGCTGTGCACGCACATGCAGTGCATTCCCGACTACCGGCCCGCGCCGCACACGGTGACGCCGTGGTGGCCCGGCGGCTTCCACTGCGCCTGCCACGGCTCGATGTACGACTTCTCGGCGCGCGTGATCGAGGGCTCGCCGGCGCCGCTCAACATTCCGATCCCGCCGTACTACTGGAAGAGCGGCGAGCGGGTGACCATCGGCGAGACCGGAAAGACCGGCGGCGACGAGAACTGGTCGCCGGAGATCTGGTGATGGCAGGCCACTTCTCCACGCGGACCGCGACATGACCACGATCCCCGCATCGCGAGGCGCGCAGGCGTTCATCGCCATGGTGCTGCTCACCGCTGCCGCCGTCGCGCACGGCGCCGCCGACTACCACGGCGTGCCGCCCGGCCCGGCCGCCGCGCGGCGGGGCGCCGGGCTGATTGCCGTGTGCTCGGCCTGCCACGGCGGCAACGGCGTGGCGATCGCCCCGATTTATCCCGACCTGGCCGGCCAGCAGTACAACTACATCCTCAAGCAGCTCGAGGATTTCCGCAGCGGCAGGCGCAGCAACAGCATCATGAGCGGCATGGCGATGACGATCCCGCCGTCGCCCGACAACCGCAACCTCGAGGACATCGCCGCGTACTTCGCCACGCGCCCGCTGACGGCCGTGCCCGCGGCGGCCGGCATCCCGGCGGCCGAGCTCGGGCTGGGCCGCGAGATCTACACCGAGGGTCTCGCGGCGCGCGCCGTGCCCGCCTGTGCGGCCTGCCACGGCATCGGCGGCGAGGGCAACGGCCCGATGGCGATCCCCGCGCTGGCGCTGCAGCACCGCGCCTACGTGGTGGCGCAACTGCAGCAGTTCGCCTCCGGTGTGCGCAGCAACGACCCGGGGCACGTCATGCACGTGATCGCCGCGCGCATGAACCACACGGAGCAAGCCGCGGTGGCGGCCTATGTGCGGCAGCTCGATCCGCGCACCGCGCTCGGGATCGGGCCCAAGACCTACGGCGCCTACGCGCGCGCGCTGACGGCCGCCGCGCCGCAGCCGCCGCGTCCCGCGGCACCGGCGCGGGCAGCCTCGGGACCGGTGCCGGCCGCTGCCGTCAGCACGCACGCCACGGCGCCGGCAGCCGGTGCCCATCGCGGAGAGCCAGGCCATGAATGACACTCCCCGCTCGCGTCCCGCGCGCGTTCTGGACTGGTTCGACCGGCGCCTGCCGCTCACCGCGCTGTGGCGCACCCAGCTCAGCGAGTATCCGGCGCCGAAGAACTTCAACGTGTGGTACGTCTTCGGTTCGCTGGCGCTGCTGGTGCTGGTGCTGCAACTGGCCACCGGGCTGTTCCTGGCCATCCACTACCAGCCCAATCCGCATCTGGCCTACTGGTCGGTGGTGCGCTCCATCCAGCGCGACTCGCGCTGGGGCTGGCTGATCCGCGACATGCACGTGGTGGGCGCCTCGGCGTTCTTCGTGCTCGTGTACCTGCACATGTACCGCGGCATCCTGTACGGCTCGTACAAGAAGCCGCGCGAGCTGCTGTGGCTGATCGGCATCTTCATCTACCTCGCGCTGGCCGCCGAGGCGTTCCTGGGCTATCTGCTGCCGTGGGGGCAGATGTCGTACTGGGGCTCCGCGGTGGTGACCAACTTCGTCACCGCCGTCCCGGTGATCGGCAAGCCGATCGCGCAGTGGCTGCGCGGCTCGTTCGTGATCGGACTGCCGACGCTGAACCGGTTCTTCGTCTTCCACGTGTTCCTGATGCCGATGCTGCTGCTGGCGCTGGTGCTGGTGCACCTGATCGCGCTGCACCAGGTGGGCTCGAACAATCCCGATGGCGTGGAGATCCACGACAACCTCAACGAGACCGGCTGGCCGCGCGACGGCATTCCGTTCCACCCCTACTACACGGTGAAGGACCTGTTCGCGGTCAGCGTGTTCTTCGTGGTCTTCTTCTGGTTCGTGTTCTACCGGCCGGACGGCTGGGGGTTCCTGCTGGACAGGCTCAACTACACGCCGGCCGACATCCTGCATACGCCCAGCGACATCCACCCGCTGTGGTTCTTCCTGCCCTTCTACGCGATGCTGCGCGGGGTGCCGGACAAGCTGTACGGCATTCTCGCCTTCGCCGGCTCGTTCGTCCTGCTGGCCTGCCTGCCGCTGCTGGACCGCAACCCGGTGCGCTCGATCCGCTACCGCTCGCCGCTGTACAAGCTCGACCTCCTGGCGATGCCGCTGTCGTTCCTGTGGCTGGGCTGGATCGCCCACGGTTTCGCCACCGAGCACAACATGGTCTACGGCCTGCACGTGACCGAGATCTTCTACGCCAGCTTCCTGGTGCTGCCGTTCTTCAACCGGCCGCGATCGCGCGCCGCCACCGTGGCGTGGCTGATCGCCACCGAGGCGGTCGTCGGGTCGATCGACCTGTGGATGTACTCCATCCATGCGCACGGCTGGGATCTGATGCTGCTGACGGACTGGATCCCGGCCCTGTACCTGCTGCTGCTGTTCGGCCTGGCGCTGCTGCGTCCGGCATGGACGCACGATGCCGCGCGCCTGCCCGGACGGCTGACCGCGGGCGGTGTCTTCCATTGAACGCGTCCGTGCCGGCGTCCGCCGATCGTGCCCGCGCGCCCGGGAGGCCGTCGCGCATGGCTCCGCAACGAATCGGGATCGCACCATGAAGATGCCGTTGACGAGTCTGCGCGCAAGCCGGTGGCTGCCGCTCTGCGCGTTGCTGCTGACCGCCGTGGCCGGCGCCGCCCGCGCCTCGGTGCAGACCACGCAGCCGCCGCTGCGGCCGATCCGCATCGACCTGCAGGACCAGGCGGCTTTGCGCACGGGCGCCCTGTACACGCTGCACCTGTGCGTTGCCTGCCACGGCATCCAGGGCGCGCGCTACAGCGAACTGCCGCCGCTGCTGGGGCTGGGCAAGGCCACGTTCCTGAAGACCATCGGCAGCAACGGCCGGCATTACCACGACACCATCACCAGCAACATGTCGACGTCGCTGATGATGGACTTCACGCACATGGCGCCGCTGGATCTCACCGAAATCGCCGCGCGGCGTTCGCCGGCCTGGCTGTACACGTACCTGACCTCGTTCTACGTCGATCCCTCGCGGCCCACGGGCGCCAACAACGTGGCGTTCTACAACGTCGCCATGCCGGACGTGTTCGCCGGCATGCAGGGCCTGCAGCAGCCGGTCATGGTCAATGGCCTGCGCTTCGGCAGCCCGGCACGCATCGCCGTCGGCGTGCGGCCGCTCACCGCCGGCAGCATGTCGCACGCGCAGTTCGATGCCACCGCCCGCGACATCGTCACCTTCCTGTACGCGGTCGCGCATCCGCACCAGCAGGAGCGCATGCGGCTGGGGCCCTGGATCATCGGCCTGTTCGTCGTGCTGTCGGTGCTCACCTATCTGATCTACCGCCTGTACTGGGCGCGCGTGATCACCGGCACGCAGCGCTGGTGGCGGGTCGAATGAACACCGCCACGGCCATGCTGCGGCCGGCGGCCCTGCCGGTGCGGGACGGTCGCCTGCGCCGCGCGCGCATTGCCTACGCGGCGCTGGCGCTGGGGACGCTGCTGTACGTGTTCGCGATTGGCGTGCAGGTCTATCTGGATACCCGGCCCGCCGCCGCGGCGGAGCGCGACGGCTTTCTGCAGAGCCATCGCCAGTGGCGCCTGCGCACCGCATTCGTGTATCTGCTGTGGACCATCCTGGCCGGATTCTGCATGCCGTTCGGCTTCGCCCTGCCGGTGTTCGTGCCGGTGTATGTCTGGTTCCTCTACCGCCTGGGCAAAGGCCTGCTGCGGTTCCGCCGCCGCCGCATGGTCTGACACCGCCTTCTGCCCACGCCGGCACGCCCGGCGACCACCTCCGCATCGGCCATCGAGCTGCGCCCGTGAACGCTCCCGGCACCCACGCCCCGGACTATGCCGCGCTGCTGTCCTACGCACCGCGCCGCGACCTGCTGGCCGGCCGCGTGATCCTGGTGACCGGCGCCGCCGACGGCATCGGGCGCGCGGTGGCGCGGGCCTACGCCGCGCACGGCGCGCGGCTGGTGCTGCTGGACTGGAACCGCAAGGGGCTGGTGGCGCTGCAGCGCGAGCTGGGCGAGGCGGGCCACGCCGAGCCGCTGCTGTGCCCGGCCGACCTGTCCGGCATCACCGTCGGCGGCATCCGCGAGATCGTCGACGGCATCGCCGCGCGCTGCGGCGGCCTCGACGGCCTGCTCAACAACGCCGCCTGGGTCGGCGCGCTGACGCCCTTCGAGCACTACGCGCCGGCGACCTGGCTGAAGGTGATGAACATCAATCTGGCGGCACCGTTCTTTCTCAGCCAGTGGTGCATGCCGCTGCTGCGCCGCGCGCGCGACCCGGTGCTGGGCTTCTCGCTGCACGCCACGGCGCACGCCTTCTGGGGCGGATTCGCCATGGCCAAGGCGGCGCAGGAAGCGCTGCTGCACGTCCTCGCCGAGGAGTACCACCAGCAGGGCGCCGCCCCGGTGCGCGTGTTCGGCGTCGATCCGGGTCCGGTGCACACCCCCGGCAGGCGCCAGCACTTCCCCGGTGAGGCGCCGGGCACGCATCCCGATGCCGCCGCGGTGGTCGGCCCCTATCTGTACGCCATGGGCCCGGACGCCGGGCGCGACAGCCCGCTGCTGCTGCGCGCGCGCACCGCCGCGTGAGCGGGCACCCGACGGTGCTCAGCGTCGTCCGCGGCGCGACCGGCGCGCGGCCCGTGCCGCGCCATCGGCGGCGCGGTGGGGCGGCGCGGCCAGCGCGGTGTCCAGCAGCGCCTGCAGCAGCACGCCGCGGTAGCGGTCGCGCGCGAGCACCAGCGAGAGCTGGCGCTTCAGGTCCAGGAACGGCGTCGGCAGGATGCGCAACTCGCCCGCGGCCAGTTCGGCGCGCACCGCCACGCGCGGCAGGCAGGCAATGCCGAGGCCGGCCAGCACGGCCTGCTTGATGGCCTCGCTGTGGCCCAGCTCCAGCACGGTGACGCCGGGCGGCAGGCGCGCCAGCTCGCGCTCGACCAGCGCGCGCGTGGCCGAGCCCTGTTCACGCAGGATCCAGCGCGCACCGGCGAAGTCCCCCGGGCGCAGGCGCCGGCGCGCCGCCAGCGGGTGGCCGGGCCGTGCGCAGACGCACAGTTCGTCCTCGCGCCAGGGCAGGACCTGCAGGGCGCTGTGGGCGGCCGGACCCTCGATGCAGCCGAGATCCAGCGCATAGTCCAGCACGTGCTCCAGCACGGTGCGCGTGTTGTCCACCAGCAGTTGCACCGCCGCGCGCGGATGGCGCGTCACGAATCCCCCCAGCAGTTCGCCCACGCGGTAGCTGCCCACGGTGTTGCTGGCGCCGATGCGCAGCTCGCCCAGCAGTTCGTCCGGCCCGGCGCTGGCGCTGCGCTCCAGCGCCTGCAGGCGCGCCAGCACCTCGCGCGCCTGCGGCAGCAGCGCACGCCCGCGCGCGTTGAGGTGCAGGCGCTGGCGCGCGCGGTCGAACAGCGCCACGCCGATGCGCCGCTCCATGCCGGCCAGCGCCATGCTGGCGGCGGGCTGCGTCAGATGGAGCTGCTCGGCGGCGGCGCGCACGCTGCCCAGCGCGGCCACCGCCACGAATACCTCGAGCTGGCGCGGCGAGATGCCGATCATGCGCGCAGCATAACGGCTGCCGCGGGCGCACCGCGGCAGACGGCGGCCGGGTTCAGGCGATCTTCTTGTAACGCACGCGGTGCGGCCGCGCGGCCTCCTCGCCCAGGCGCGCCTTCTTGTCGGCTTCGTACTCGCGGTAGTTGCCGGCGAAGAATTCGACGTGCGAGTCGTCCTCGAACGCCAGGATGTGGGTGGCGATGCGATCCAGGAACCAGCGATCGTGCGAAATCACGATGGCGCAGCCGGGGAACTCCAGCAGGGCCTCCTCCAGCGCGCGCAGGGTCTCGACGTCGAGGTCGTTGGAGGGCTCGTCCAGCAGCAGCACGTTGCCGCCGGCCATCAGGGTCTTGGCCAGGTGCAGGCGGCCGCGCTCGCCGCCGGAGAGCTGGCCGACGATCTTCTGCTGGTCGGCGCCCTTGAAGTTGAAGCGGCCGATGTAGGCGCGCGAAGGCGTCTCGTAGCGGCCGACGGTGATGATGTCGGCGCCGCCGGAGATCTCCTGCCACACCGTCTTGCCGCCGTCCAGCGCATCGCGCGACTGGTCCACGTAGGCCAGCTTCACGGTGGGGCCGATCACGATCTCGCCGCGGTCCGGATGCTCCCTGCCGGTGATCATGCGCATCAGCGTGGACTTGCCGGCGCCGTTGGGGCCGATCACGCCGACGATTGCGCCCGGCGGGATCCTGAAGCTGAGGTCGTCGATCAGCAGGCGCTCGCCGTAGCCCTTGCAGACGTTCCTGAACTCGATCACCAGGTCGCCCAGGCGCTCGCCCGGCGGAATGTAGATCTCGTTGGTTTCGTTGCGCTTCTGGTACTCGACCGAGCTCAGCTCCTCGAAGCGGTTGAGGCGTGCCTTGCCCTTGGACTGGCGGCCCTTGCCGGCCTGACGCACCCATTCCAGCTCGCGCTGGATGGCCTTCTGCCGCGCCTTCTCGCCGGCCTCCTCCTGCCGCAGGCGCTGGTCCTTCTGCTCCAGCCAGGAGGAGTAGTTGCCCTTCCACGGGATGCCGCGGCCGCGGTCCAGTTCGAGGATCCACTCGGCGGCGTTGTCGAGGAAGTAGCGGTCGTGGGTCACCGCGACCACGGTGCCGGGGAAATTCTGCAGGTACTGCTCCAGCCACTCCACCGACTCGGCGTCGAGGTGATTGGTGGGCTCGTCCAGCAGCAGCATGTCGGGCTTGCTCAGCAGCAGGCGGCACAGGGCCACGCGGCGCTTCTCGCCGCCGGAGAGGTTGCCGATTTTGGCCTCCCAGGGCGGCAGGCGCAGGGCGTCGGCGGCGATCTCCAGCTGGCGCTCCAGGGTGTGCGCGTCGCCGGCGGCCAGGATGCCTTCCAGGCGCGCCTGCTCGGCGGCCAGCTTGTCGAAGTCGGCACCTTCCTCGGCGTAGGCGGCGTACACCGCGTCGAGCCGCTTCTGCGCGTCGAGGATTTCCGAAACGCCTTCCTCGACCGCCTCGCGCACGGTCCTGTCCGCGTCGAGTTGCGGTTCCTGCGGCAGGTGGCCGATCTTGATGCCGGGCTGCGGCCGCGCTTCGCCGTGATACTCGGTGTCCACCCCGGCCATGATCCGCAGCACGGTGGACTTGCCCGCGCCGTTCAGCCCCAGCAGGCCGATCTTGGCGCCGGGAAAAAACGAGAGCGAAATGTCCTTGATGATCTCTCGCTTGGGCGGCACGGTCTTGCTGACGCCGATCATCGTGTAGATGTATTGCATGCAATCTCCGTCATGAGGGCCATGCCGCGCGCACGCGGCCACTGGCGGGTGGAATCGGAATGGCGCCGGCGGTCGCGGCGGCGTCCGCCGCCCGTCGCTGCGCCGCGAAACCGCCGCCGCGCGGCGCGGACGCAGCATCCGCGTCGCATGCCACGGCCGGATTCCCGCCGGCACGGCAGCGGCGCCAGGCGGTCAGCGGCGCCGGCGGCAGGGCGGAGTAGAACGCGGCAACGGCGCACGATTATCCCCGAGCGCACCCTGCCGCGCCAGCGCTGCTATGCGCAAACCCCCGCCTTCATTAAACTTTCGCGCGATTCCGGCGCCGCGCGCCCACCCCGTACCCGAGGCCCCCATGTTTCCCAGCAGCATGTGCATCGCCGGCTACGACGATGAACTGGCCACAGCACTCGCTGCCGAGCGGCGGCGCCAGGAAGACCACGTCGAGCTGATCGCCTCCGAAAACTACGCCAGCCCGCGCGTGCTGGAGGCGCAGGGCAGCGTGCTCACCAACAAGTACGCCGAGGGTTACCCCGGCAAGCGCTACTACGGCGGCTGCGAGTACGTCGACGTCGCCGAGCGGCTCGCCATCGAGCGCGTCAAGCGGCTGTTCGACTGCGACTACGCCAACGTGCAGCCGCATTCCGGCTCGCAGGCCAACCAGGCGGTGTACTTCGCGCTGCTCGCACCGGGCGACACCATCCTCGGCATGAGCCTGGCGCACGGCGGCCACCTCACCCACGGCGCCAAGGTCAACCTGTCCGGCAAGATCCTCCACGCCGTGCAGTACGGCGTGAACGCCGACGGTGTGGTCGACTACGCGGAAGTCGAGCGCCTCGCGCTCGAGCACAAACCGAAGATGATCGTCGCCGGCTTCAGTGCCTACTCGCAGGTGATGGACTGGGCGCGCTTCCGCGCCATCGCCGACCAGATTGGCGCGTACCTCTTCGTCGACATGGCGCACGTCGCCGGGCTGGTGGCGGCGGGTGTCTATCCCAGCCCGCTGCCGCACGCGCACGTGGTCACCTCGACCACGCACAAGACCCTGCGCGGCCCGCGCGGGGGCATCATCCTGGCGAAGAACGCCGGCGAGGAGATCGAGAAGAAGCTGCAGTCGATCGTGTTCCCCGGCATCCAGGGCGGACCGCTGATGCACGTGATCGCCGCCAAGGCGGTGGCGTTCAGGGAGGCGCTGGAGCCTGAGTTCAAGGCCTACCAGGCCCAGGTGGTGAAGAACGCCAAGGCGATGGCCAAGGCCTTCATGGCGCATGGCTACAAGATCGTCTCCGGCGGCACCGAGAACCACCTGATGCTGATCGACCTGATCGGCCGCGGCGTCACCGGCAAGGACGCCGAGGCGGCGCTGGGCCGCGCGCACGTCACCGTCAACAAGAACGCCGTGCCGAACGATCCGCAGAAGCCGTTCGTCACCTCCGGCCTGCGCGTCGGCACCCCGGCCGTCACCACCCGTGGCTACAAGGAAACCGACGTTACCGAGCTGGCGAACTGGATGTGCGACGTCCTGGACGCGCCGAACGACGACAAGGTGATCGCTGCCGTGCGCGAGAAGGTCACGGCGCAGTGCGCGCGTTTCCCGGTCTATGGCTGATGCACTGCCCCTTCTGCCAGCACGAAGACACCCGTGTGATCGACTCGCGCCTCAGCGAGGACGGCAGCACGGTGCGGCGCCGTCGTGAATGCCCCGCCTGCGGCGAGCGCTTCAACACGTTCGAAACCGCCGAGGTGCGGCTGCCGGCGGTGATCAAGAGCGACGATCGCCGCGAGGCCTTCGACGAACGCAAGCTGCGCACCGGCTTCGAGCGCGCGCTGCAGAAGCGCCCGGTGGGCCCGGAGGCCATCGACGCCGCGGTGCGCGCGGTGATCCACGCGCTGCGCCAGGGCGGGGAGCGCGAGGTGCCGGCGCGGCAGGTGGGCGAGCGGGTGATGGACGAGCTGAAAAAGCTCGACCAGGTGGCGTATGTGCGCTTCGCCTCGGTCTACCGCCGCTTCGAGGACGTGCAGGCGTTCCGCGAAGAGATCGAGCGCCTGGAGCGCGACCTGCCGGCCATCGAAGGGCTGCAGCTGCCGCTGCTGGAAGGCCGCGCCGGGCCCGCACCCGGTGGCGCCGGCGCCACCCGCGGCGGTCGCGGCGGCCGCCGCGCGTGAGCGCGTTCTCGGCGACTGATCACGCCCACATGGCGCGCGCGCTGCGCCTGGCGGCGCACGGCCTGTACACCACGCAGCCCAATCCGCGCGTGGGCTGCGTGATCGCGCACGGCAGCGAGGTGGCGGGCGAGGGTTTCCATGCACGGGCGGGCGAACCGCATGCCGAAGCGCATGCACTGCACGCCGCCGCCGCGCGCGCGCGCGGCGCCACCGCCTACGTCACGCTCGAGCCCTGCGCGCATCACGGCCGCACGCCGCCCTGTGCCGACGCGCTGCTGCAGGCCGGCGTGGCGCGCGTCGTGGCGGCCTGCGAGGATCCCGATCCGCGCGTGGCCGGCCAGGGACTGGCGCGCCTGCGCGCCGCCGGCATCGCGGTGGATGCGGGACTGCTGCGCGAGGCCGCGCGCGAGCTCAATCGCGGTTTCTTCAGCCGCGTCGAACGCGGCCGGCCCTGGGTCCGCATCAAGCTGGCGGTCAGCCTGGACGGCCGTACCGCGCTGGCCGGCGGCGAATCGAAATGGATCACCGGCGCCGCCGCGCGCGCCGACGTGCAGCATTGGCGTGCGTGCAGCTCGGCCATCCTCACTGGCTCCGGCACGGCGCGAGCTGACGACCCGCGGCTGACCGTGCGCCTCGACCCGTCTGTGCTCCGCGGAGACGACGCCGGCGCCGCGCAATGCGGCGGATCCCGCGAAGACCCGTCAGCGGACGTTCTCCAGGGCGGGGAGCAGCGGACCGCAGCCCCCGTGCCGCCGCTGCGCGTGGTGCTGGACGCGCGTCTCGATGCCCTGCCGCCCGATGCCCATCTGCTCGATGCAAGCGCGCCCACGCTGATCCTGCACGCCGCGGATGCGCGTCCGCAGCACGCTGGCTACGCGCGCGCCGAATGCGCGGCGCTGCCGCTGCGCGCGGGCCGCATCGACCTGCACGCCGCGCTGGCGCTGCTGGCCGCGCGCGGCTGCAACGAACTGCAGGTGGAAGCCGGCGCCACGCTGGCCGGCGCGCTGCTGGCGCACGGCCTCGCCGACGAACTGCTGCTGTACATCGCACCGGTCCTGCTGGGCGACACCGCGCGCCCCATGCTGCGGCTGCCGCCGCTGGAGGCGATGGCCGCGCGCTGGCATCTGCACACGACCGACCAGCGCATGCTGGGGCAGGATTGGCGGCTGCTGCTGCGCGCCGTTCCCCGCGCACCGCATCCGCCCTGAACGCGCCGCCCTCCTCCGCCCGCCATCCCCACCCGGAACCGCGCATGTTCACCGGCATCATCCAGGCCATCGGTCACATCACCCGCATCGAACCGCGCGACGGCGACCTGCGCCTGCATATCGCCAGCGGCGACCTCGATCTGTCCAGCGTGCGCGAGGGCGACAGCATCGCCGTCAGCGGCGTCTGCCTCACCGCGCTGCAGCCGGGCGCCGCGGCGTTCGCCGCGGACGTCTCGCGCGCGACGCTGGCCTGCACCACCCTGGGCGCGCTGCGCGCGGGCGACGCGGTGAACCTGGAACCCGCCCTGCGTCTGGGCGACGCGCTGGGCGGCCACCTCGTGCTGGGCCACGTGGACGGCGTCGGCGAGGTGCTGGAGGCGCGGTCTGAGGCACGCTCGCAGCGCTGGCGCTTCCGCGCGCCGGCCGCACTGGCGCGCTACATCGCGCCCAAGGGTTCGGTGTGCATCGACGGCGTCAGCCTCACCGTCAACGCCGTGGACGACGACACTTTCGACGTCAACCTGATTCCGCACACGCTGGCGCGGACCACCTTCGGCCGTCGGGTCCCCGGCGCCGCGGTCAATCTGGAGATCGACCTGCTGGCGCGCTATCTCGAACGCATGCTGGGTGCGCGGTCGCCCTAGGCGCGGACTCAGCCGCCGTGCGCACCGGACCCGCGGCAGACAGCCACCCGCCGCCGTGCCGCGGCGGCGCCCGCGGCATCGCCCTGCGCGCGCACCGCCTCGGCCAGCGTCTGCCAGCTGCGCGCGCACAGCGCGCCCGCGCGCGGGCCGAGGTGCACCGCGCGCAGCGCCAGATCCTGCGCCTGCGTCCACTGTCCCAGTGCCAGCGCCACCGCGGCGCGCGCCTGCAGCAGGTCGGGCGCCTGCGGTTCGCGCTGCAGGGCCGCGTCCAGCAGGGTGGCCGCGGTGGCGTAATCGCCCGCCTGCACCGCCGCATGCGCCTGTGCCGCCAGCGCGTCCACGCCGGCGGACTGCAGCGGGTGGACCTGCAGCACGGAATGGTCGCCGGCGCCGGCGGCATGGATGGCCGCCAGCATCTGCGCCGCCTGGGCGGCCGTGGGCGGCGGTGGCGGCGGCGGCCGTAGCGCGGGCGCCGTGCAGCCGCCCAGCAACACCGTGGACAGCAGGGCGCCGCTCAGCCGCCGCCAAGCCAGTGTTTGATCTGATCGAGCAGGCATGAGTCTTCCTCCGTGGGTGCGTAGCCGGAGATGAAGGGCAATGATCGCGCACTGGTGCAGTCCCGCGATTCGCGGTGCCCGGTCTGCGGATTGATCCAATGCAGTTCCAGGCCCGGCATGGGCGCCGCCGGCAGCGGCCGCGTCGGCAACTTCTGGAACAGGCGCATCCATACCGGCAGCGCGCCGGTGGCGCCCCACAGCCGCGTCGGCTGGTTGTCGTCGCGTCCCACCCAGACCACCGCCAGATCGCTGCCAGTGTAGCCGGCGAACCAGGCATCGCGCTGGCCTTCGCTGGTGCCGGTCTTGCCGGCGGCGTTGAGATACGCCAGCGGCGACGCGCCCAGCGCGTGCGCGGTGCCCTCGCGCGGCACCTGCTGCAGCGCCCAGGTCAGCAGCCGCACCGCGCTTCGGTATTCAGGCTGCACGTTGGCGGTGCCGTAGCGTTTCAGCAGCCTGCCGTCGGCAGCCAGCACGCCGCGCACCGCGCGCAGCGGTTCGGCGCGGCCGTCGCTGGCCAGGAACTGGTACAGCTCGGCCAGCTCGAACGGCGACAGATCCTGCGCGCCCAGCAATAGCGAGGGATCGGCATTGATCGGCGCCGACAGCCCGAACGAGCCGAGAAAACGGCGGATGCGCGCCACCCCCAGCTGCAGGCCCAGATGCACCGTGGCCTGGTTGTACGAATTCGCCAGCGCGTCCACCAGCAGCGTGGGGCCATGGCTGATGCCGTCGTCGTTGCGCGGCGTCCAGCTGCGCCCGCCGGGCAGCGGCACGGTGATCGGCTCATCCGGCAGGATGCTGGCCAGCGACCACTGCTGCGGCCGTGCCAGCGCCACCAGATACGCGAACGGCTTGATGGTGGAGCCGATCTGGCGGCGCGCGTCCAGCGCGCGGTTGAAGCCGGGCAGGCCCGGATCGCGGCCGCCCACCAGCGCGCGCACCGCGCCGCTGCGCGCAT
>JAJYTR010000084.1:0-3231 GCA_021792975.1 Pseudomonadota bacterium
TTCGCCTTCTACGGCATGCGCTGGGCGCTGACGCTGTACATCGTGGCGCAGTTTTTCGGCGGCGACGCCGCGGGGCAGGGTTACGCCAGCCGCACCTACGGCGCGTTCCTGGCGCTGGTGTACGCCACGGCGATCTTCGGCGGCTACGTGGCCGACCGGCTGATCGGCTACCAGCGCTCGATCCTGCTGGGCGCGGCGGTCTCGGCGCTGGGTTATTTCATGATCGTGGTACCGCAGCAGGATCTGTTCCTGCTGGGCCTGGCCATCCTCATCGTCGGCAACGGCCTGTTCAAGCCCAACATCTCCACCGTCGTGGGCAGGCTGTATGCGCCGGGTGACACCCGCCGCGATCGCGGCTTCACCATTTTCTACATGGGCATCAACCTGGGTGCGCTGGTCTCGCCGCTGCTGACCGGCTGGCTGGCCGGCGTCCTCACCGACACGCCCACGGTGCAGAACTACAAGGCGGTTTTCGTCGCCACCGGCATCGGCATGGTGATTAGCCTGCTGTGGTTCTGGTTCGGCCGCCGCCGGCTGCAGGGCATCGGCCGCCCGCCGCCGGGGCGCAACGGCGCCGCCATGCTGGGCTGGGTGGTGGCCGGCGCGGTCGCGGCGGTGCCGATGGTGTACCTGCTGATGGCCGAGGCCGGTGCCGGTGCGATCGCCTGGATTCTGGCCGCGCTGTTCGTGGCGCTGGGGCTGCTGCTGCTGGTCGAGGCGCTGCGCGAGGGCGCGCAGCAGCGCGACAAGGTCGTGGCCATGCTCACGCTGTTCGTCTTCAACATGCTGTTCTGGATGTTTTTCGAGCAGGCCGGCAGTTCGTTCAACTTCCTGGCACAGAACCTGGTGGATCGCGAACTGCCGGGTGGCTGGGTGTTTCCGGTGGGCTGGTTCCAGTCGGTCAATCCGGCCGCCATCGTGATCCTGGCGCCGCTGGTGGCGGCGGCCTGGGGCGTGCTGGCGCGCCGCGACGTGGAGCCCTCGATCGCACGCAAGTTCGGTCTGGGCCTGCTGTTCAATGCGCTGGCCTTCCTGCTGCTGATGGTCGCGCTGGATGCGCTGGTAGGGGCGGCCGGCCGGATTCCGTTCTGGCCGCTGGTGCTGGTGTACGTGCTGCAGACCATCGGCGAGCTGTGCCTCTCGCCCATCGGGCTGTCCATGGTGACCAAGCTGGCGCCGCTGCGTTCCGTGGGCCTGGCCATGGGCGGCTGGTTCCTGTCCACCGCCATCGGCAACAATCTCTCGGGTATCTTCGCCGGCCACGTCAGCGGCGAGCGCGGCATGACCGTGGTCTCGGCACTGGCCGGCTTCACCTTCAGTTTCTGGCTGCTGCTGGGCGCCGCCCTCGTGCTGCTGCTGGTCGCCCCCCGCATCAACCGGCTGATGCACGGCGTGCGATAGCAGCACGGACCGCACCGTGGCGAGGCGTGGCGTGCCGGCTTCCGCATGCGCGCCTGCTAGCCTTGCCGCATGTCCGCGACCCTGCCCTTTGACGTGTACCTGGTCGGCGGCGCCGTGCGCGACCGCCTGCTGGGGCGCGTCGGCGGCGACCGCGACTGGGTGGTGGTGGGCGCCACGCCGCAGGCCATGCTGGAAGCGGGCTTCAAGCCGGTGGGCAGGGACTTCCCGGTGTTCCTGCACCCGCAGACGGGCGAGGAGTACGCGCTGGCGCGCAGCGAGCGCAAGCAGGGCCACGGCTACCATGGCTTCGTGTTCGACACCGATCCCGCGGTCACGCTGGAGCAGGATCTGGTGCGACGCGACCTCACGATCAACGCCATCGCCGAGGACGCGCAGGGTCGTCTCGTCGACCCTTACGGCGGCCGGCGCGACCTGGCCGCGAAGCTGCTGCGGCATGTGTCGCCGGCGTTCGCGGAGGATCCCGTGCGGCTGTTGCGCGTGGCGCGCTTCGCCGCACGCTTTGCGCCGCTGGGCTTCCGCGTCGCCGCAGAGACGCTGCAACTGATGCGCACCATGGTGGCCGGCGGCGAGGTCGACCACCTGGTGCCCGAACGCGTCTGGGCCGAGCTGCGCAAGGGCCTGGCCGAAGCGAGGCCCGCGGCCATGCTGCGCGTGCTGTGCGACTGCGGCGCGCTGGAGCGGCTGCTGCCCGAGGTGGATGCGCTGTACGGCGTGCCGCAGCGCGCCGAATACCACCCCGAGATCGACACCGGCACGCATCTCGAAATGGTGCTGGACGCCGCCGCTGCGCTGGCGCCCGGCGACGACGTGGTGGGCTTCGCCGCGCTGACGCACGACCTCGGCAAGGCGCTGACGCCGCGGGCCGACTGGCCGCGCCATGCCGGCCACGAGACGCGCGGGCTGGCACCGCTGCGCGCGCTGTGCGCCCGACTCAGGGTCGGCAACGAGCACCGCGCGCTGGCCGAGGCGGTGTGCCGTTACCACCTCGATGCGCATCGCGCGCTGGCGCTGCGCGCCGGCACGCTGCTGCTGCTGCTGGAGAAGCTCGATGCCCTGCGCAGGCCGCAGCGCCTGGACGGTTTTCTGCTCGCCTGCGAGGCCGATGCGCGTGGCCGTGCCGGCCACGCGCACGCGCCCTATCCGCAGGCGGCGCGCTTGCGCGCCGCGCTGGCGGCGGCGCGGGCGGTGCGCAGCGAGCCGCTGCTGGCGCAGGGCCTGGCTGGGCCGGCGCTGGGCGAGGCTTTGCGCGCGGCGCGCTGTCGCGCCGTGGCCGCCGCCTGCCGCCTGGACTAGGCTCGGATCAGTTTGCAAAACCGGGCATCCTGCCGCCCGATTCAAAGCGATTGCATGCCAGATCCGGTCGCGCAACGACCACGATGAGTGTTGGCGCCTACACAGCCTGCATCTGACTCATGCAGAAGCGGCTCAGATCCGCACGCACCGCGGGAGTCCATCCAGCCCGAGCAGGTTCCAAAACCCTGTCCCCTCCAAGCTGAGCAGCAAGCTGGCGCTGACCGTGAGCGTCGCCACCAGGATTGGCCATGGGCTGGCCGTGGCTGGCGCGCCAAGGCGCAGCGCCCCAGCGTGGCTTCCGAGCCCAGGTATTAGCAAACCCGCCAGCAGCACCACCAACACGCCGACGGCGACGATAAGCTGCGGCAGCGCGCAGCGCCAGGATGGCATCGCTGGCTGTTGTTGCATGGGCAGGATCGAGAGAACCCGGGCCGTGAAGCCCTGGTCCGGGAGGGGGCCATCACGCTGTGCGGCGGCGCGCAGCAGCGCCTCGATCTGCGCGATGCCCTGCCTGGG
>JAJYTR010000084.1:3241-3844 GCA_021792975.1 Pseudomonadota bacterium
GCAATGCAGGATGGCCGCCCGCTCCTGCGAGCTGAGCAGGGACAAGGCCCGCTGCAGCTCGCCTTGCGCGGCAGGATCCAGCGCCGCGGGGGCTGCAAGGGTTCGTGCCGCATCCTCGGCAAGGTCACCCAAGTCTTCCGCGGGAGACGCTGCGGCGGATCGCTGGTGCATCCGGTACGCGTTGTAGGCGATGCAATACAGCCAGGTGCTGAAGCGAGCATCGGCGCGATAGCGTGGCAAGCCCAGCCAGGCGCTCAAGAACGTTTCCTGAGCAAGGTCATCGGCCAGCGCGGATTGGCCGCCGGTCAGGCGGCGCAAGTGCGCGCGCACCGCGCCCTGGTGAACGCGCACCAGTTCGGCAAACGCCTGTCGGTCACCCTGACGCGCCCGCTCGATCCATCGAGTTTCTTCACGGTCCAAAGCGCAGGCTCGCCCGACGCAGTCAGGACTGGTCGTTCACAGCGCCGGTTGCCGCTGGCGTCTTGACCTGCCGCATTTCGATCACGGCCGCCAGCAGCATCGCCAGGCCGACCAGCAGCGGGATCAGACCGGCCCCAAGCAGGGAGGTCTCACCGAGGATCCAGCCGTACAGCACCACGCCGA
>JAJYTR010000036.1 GCA_021792975.1 Pseudomonadota bacterium
GGTGGAGACCGTGCAGCAGGTGCTGGCCTCGCTGACCCCGCGCGAGGCCAAGGTGCTGCGCATGCGCTTCGGCATCGACATGAACACCGACCACACGCTGGAAGAGGTCGGCAAGCAGTTCGACGTTACCCGCGAGCGCATCCGCCAGATCGAGGCCAAGGCGCTGCGCAAGCTGCGTCACCCCAGCCGCTCCGAGCAGCTGCGCTCGTTTCTCGACACCGAGTAGCCCGAAGTCGATGGCGGTTCGCGGCGTCCGCTGCGGGCGGACGCCCGGCGCCGACGCTCATTCGGGCTCGGGCTCCAGATCCTCCTCGAAGCGCAGATGCTTCACGCTGCGCCCGTTGCGGCGCACCAGCTTCAGCGCCTCAATGCCGATGCGGATGTGCGACTCGACAAAGCTGGCGGTGACCGCGCGGTCGCTGGCCTCGGTCTTGACGCCTTCCGGAATCATCGGCTGGTCGGAGACCAGCAGCAGCGCCCCGCAGGGGATGTGGTTGGCGAAGCCGGCGGCGAACACGGTGGCGGTTTCCATGTCGATGGCCATGCAGCGTGTCGCGCGCAGGTGCGCCTTGAAGGCGTCGTCGTGCTCCCAGACGCGGCGGTTGGTGGTGTACACGGTGCCGGTCCAGTAGTCGTGGCCGAGGTCGCGGATCATGGTGGACACCGCGCGCTGCAGCTGGAACGCCGGCAGCGCCGGCACCTCCGGCGGCAGATAGTCGTTGCTGGTGCCTTCGCCGCGGATGGCGGCGATCGGCAGGATCAGGTCACCGATCTGGTTCTTCCGTTTCAGCCCGCCGCACTTGCCCAGGAACACGCAGGCGCTGGGCGCGACGGCGCTGAGCAGGTCCATCACCGTGGCGGCATTGGGGCTGCCCATGCCGAAGTTGACGATGGTGATGCCGTCGGCGGTGGCGTTGGGCATCGGCCGGTCGCGGCCCTGCACTTCGACGCCGTGCCATTCGGCGAACAGATCCACGTAATGGCCGAAGTTGGTCAGCAGGATGTGTCGGCCGAAGGCTTGCAGCGGCGTGCCGGTGTAGCGCGGCAGCCAGTTGCTGACGATCTCGCGTTTCTCTCGCATGGACGGAACCCGGACGATGCCCGAACGGGCAAACCGGCGACGCCGCGCCGGCAGATGACACATCGGTAGACGTTGCGAGTGTAGCGCGCGCTCAGCGCCGCCGGGCGCGCGGATGGGCGCGGTCGTAGACGTGCGCCAGATGCTGGAAGTCCAGGTGTGTGTAGATCTCGGTGGTGGCGATGTCGGCGTGGCCCAGCAGTTCCTGCACCGCGCGCAGCTCGCCCGAGGATTCCAGCAGATGGCTGGCGCAGGTATGGCGCAGCAGGTGGGGATGCACGCGCTGGGCGATGCCCTGTTCGCGCGCGCGCCGCCGCAGGCGCAGGCGCAGCGCAGCCGGCGTCAGCGGTGCGCCGCGGCGGCCGGGAAATACCGGCGCGCCGGGCGCGGCCGCGGCCGGCTGCAGCGCGCGCAGCGCCTGCAGCGCGGGACGGCCCACCGGCACCACGCGCGTCTTGCCGCCCTTGCCGGTGACGCGTACCAGGCCCTCGTCGAGATCGAGGTCGCACCAGCGCACGCCGCACAGCTCGGACACGCGCAGGCCGCTGGAATACAGCAGTTCCAGCGCCGCGCGATCGCGCGGCACCAGCACGTCATCGGCGTCGAGCTCCACCAGCCGCTGCGCCTGGTCCACGTCCAGCACATGCGGCAGCCGGCGTCGCAGCTTGGGTGCGCGCACCCCTGCGGCAGGGCTGGCCTGCAGTTCGCCCTCGCGCAGCAGCCAGCGGAAAAAACTGCGGCAGGCGGCCAGCAGATGGTGCAGGCTGCCGGCGCCGCGGCCGCGGCGATGCTCGGCCGCCAGCAGCATCTGCAGCTGTGCCGGCTGCAACTCACCCCAGCAACGCGCCCCCTGGGCCCCGGCATGCCTCGTCAGCAGCGCCAGCTCGCGCGCATAGTTGTCGACGGTGCGCGGTGCGTAGCGGCGCTCGATGCGCAAGTAGTCGAGAAAGCGCGCGACCGCGGTTTCCAGCGGCGCGGGCGGCGTGTTCACAGGTAGCGGCCGAGTGCTGCCGCGGTCGCCTCGGCGATCAGCTTCAGGAACAGCGTGCCGATGCCCGGATGGAAGCGGTTGGCATCCGTGCTGCCGATGCCCAGCAGACCCGTCGCGCCCAGCTTCAGCAGCGCCGCCGACTGCACCGCCGGTGCCTCCGCGCCGAACAGCGCAGCCAGTTTCTGCGGCGCCAGCCGGCCGCACAACGGCTCGCCGCGGGCGAGGAAATCGGCGAAGGCCGGCTCACCTTCCAGCCCCGCGGGCAGGTAGCGCACCGAAGGCAGGCCGTCCAGGGCGGGATGCGTGCCGGCCAGCAGCAGGCCCACCTGGTCGGTATGGAAGTCCTCGCGCATGGCGGCGACGATGGCACGCACGCAGCCGGGCAGGTCGGACGCGCGCAGCAGGGTGAGCGTGTAGCTGTGCACCTGCACGACACGCTGCTCGTTTTCCGCGGCGGTGCCGATCAGGGCCGCCAGGCGCGCCTCCAGCTCGTGCTGGCGCTCGCGCAGCAGCTCCAGCTGGTAGCCGGCCAGCGACGCCGCGTGACCCTGCTCGCGCGGGATCACCAGCGTTTCGGCGATGTCGGGGAAATCCTTCAGGAAGGCCGGGTGCCGGCGCAGCCAGGCCGCCACGTCCATAGCTTCCAGTCCGGTCTTGAGGTTCAGCTCGGCCATCGCTGCGGGCTCCTCGGGCGGCGGGGCAAGTGTGCGGCGCGTGCGCGGCGCGCGCAATCCGGCGCGCAGCGAGTGCTCACGCAGCGGCATCGTCGGGCCAACGGCCTTCGAACACGAAACTGGCGGGTCCGCGCAGCCACAGCGGTGCGCCCGGCCCCGGCCAGCGCACCTGCAGCGTGCCGCCGGGCATGCTCACCTGCACGTCCTCGTCGACGCGGCCCTGGCGGCGGAGTGCGGCGACCGCGGCGCAGGCGCCGCTGCCGCATGCTGCGGTCCAGCCGGCGCCGCGCTCGTGCACGCGCAACGCCACACGGGCGGCATCGCGTACCTGCACGAAACCCGCATTGACGCCTTGCGCGAAATCCCGGTGGCTGGTCAGTGCCGGGCCCAGCACCTCCAGCGCGGGTGCGGTCAGATCCCCGACCTCCAGCACCGCGTGCGGATTGCCCATGGACACCAGCGCGGGCGCCAGCGTGCGGCCGTCCACATCGACGGTGCTGTCGCCGCGCAGGCCCACCGCCGCGGCGCCGAAGACGGGCTCGCCCATCTCGGCCTCGACCTCGGCCTGCATGCCGGTCAGCGCATGCACCACCACCCGCAGCGGCTGCCCGTCCACTTCGAGGATGCCGGTGGCGCCCGGCGCCAGCGCGCCGTCGCGGGCCAGCCACGCGCCGGCGCAGCGCAGGCCGTTGCCGCACTGCCCGGCACGGCTGCCGTCCTGGTTCCAGATGCGCAGCCCGGCCGATGCGCCGGGCCGTACCGGCGGCAGCAGCACCAGCAGCTGGTCGAAGCCGATCCCGCGATTGCGGTCGCCCATGCGGCGGACGGTCGCGGGATCACCCGCGAACGGCCGCAGGCGGGCATCGAGCACGACGAAGTCGTTGCCCAGTCCGTGCATCTTGGTGAATGCACTCATGCGCGCGCGCGCGCGGCCGGTACGGGAGGTGCGGACGCCGCCGCGGCAGGTGCTGCAACGTGCGGCGGCTGCGGACGCACCAGCGGGCCTTTGTTGCCGCAGCCGCCCAGCAGCAGGGCCAGCAGGACGGGCGTCAGGACTCGGGGCATGGCGCGCAGTATAGGTCCGGGCTTGCCCGGCTCAACCGGTCAGCAGCGCTGCGGCACCCTCGTGCAGCAGCCGCGCGGCCAGCTGCCGGCCCAGCGCATCCGGCGCGTCGGCCGGGCCGCTGGCCGCGCCGCGCAGCAGGCGGCCGCTGCGCGCATCTCCCACCAGGCCCTGCAGATGCAGGGCGTGCTCGCCCAGCACCGAATACGCGGCTACCGGCAGTGTGCAACTGCCGCCGAGGCCGGCATTGAAGGCGCGCTCGGCGGCGACGCAGGTGGCGGTTTCCGTATCGTGCAGCGGCGCCAGCAGCGCAGCGATGCGGGCATCGCCTGCGCGCGCCTCCACCGCGATCGCCGCCTGCCCCGGCGCGGGCAGCCAGCGTGGCGCATCCAGCCGGCTGCGGATGCGCGCGGCCAGACCCAGCCGCTCCAGTCCCGCGGCGGCCAGCAGGATGGCGTCGTAGCGGCCGGCGTCCAGCCTGGCCAGGCGCGTGCCCAGGTTGCCGCGCAGGTCGAGCAGAACGAGATCGGGCCGCAGCGCGCGCAACTGCGCCTGCCGGCGCAGCGAGGACGTACCCACGCGCGCGCCCTCGGGCAGCGCGGCAAGATCGGCGTACGCGTTGCTGACGAAGGCATCGGCGGCATCGGCGCGTGCTAGCACGGCGGCCAGGGCGAAGCCCGCGTCCAGCTCGGCCGGGACGTCCTTCAGCGAATGTACAGCGAGGTCGGCGCGCATTTCCCGCAGCGCGACCTCCAGCTCCTTGAGGAACAGACCCTTGCCGCCGATCTCGGCCAGCGGGCGGTCCAGCACCTGGTCGCCGCGCGTGCTCAGGGGCAGCAGTTCGACGGCCAGTCCGGGGTGCGCCTGGCGCAGGCGCGCGGCGACGTGCTCGGCCTGCCACAGGGCGAGCGGGCTCTTGCGCGTAGCGATGCGCAGCGGAAAGGGACTCATGGGCGGGCTAGCCGTGACGCAGCCATTCGCGCACGCCGGGCAGGCAGCGGCGGCTGATTTCGGGTTGCAGGCTGCTGCCGGCCAGTTGCGCCACGACGCGGCCCTGCGCCAGCGTGGCCAGCCCCAGCAGGCGCTCGCACGGCACCAGGCAGTTGCGGTGCAGGCGCAGCAGGCGGCCGGGATGGGTCAGCTCGACGGCGCGCAGCGAGTCCTCGATCAGCAGCGTGCCGCTGCTGTGATGCACGGTGACGTACTTCTCGTCGGCAATCAGCGCGATTACCTCGTCCAGCGGCACGCGCTGGCGCATCCCGCGCACCAGGCCGCTGAGATGCGGGCGCTGCAGCGCACTTTCGGCGTGCAGTTTGCGCGCGCGCTCCAGGGCTTCGCGCAGGCGCTCCAGCCGCACCGGTTTCAGCAGATAGTCGGCGGCTTTCAGCTCGTAGGCGCGCAGCGCATGCTGCGGGTAGGCGGTGCAGAAGATCACCTGCGGCGGCGGCTGCATGCGCGCGATGCGCTCGGCCACCGCCAGGCCGTCGACCCCGGGCAGCTCGATGTCCAGCAGGAGGATCTCGGGCTTGTGTTCGGCCAGCGCCTCGAGCACGGCGCGTGCGCTGCCGACGCTGGCCACCGCCTGCGCGCCGGGGCAGTCGCGCAACAGCGCTTCCATGCGCGTGCGCGCCAGCGGTTCGTCATCGGCGATCAGGATCCGCATCGGGCAGGCGCAACAGGGTTTGCCAGGACGCGCCCACGACGCCGGCTTGCAGCGATGCGCGCGCGCCGAAATGGTAGCCGATCCGGGCGCGCACATTGGCCAGGCCGTGGCCGGTGCCGGCGCGCGCGGGCGTCGCCGGCAGCGGATTGACGATGCGGATCTCGATCACGCCTCCGCGGCGCGTCCCGCGCAGCTCCAGCGCGCCGCCCTCCGCACGCGCGGCGATTCCATGCACGATGGCGTTTTCCACCAGCGGCTGCAGCAGCAGCCGCGGCAGCGGCAGCGTGCACGGCAAATCGCCCCAGTCGCGCTCGATGCGCAGACGCTCGCCCAGGCGCAGCTGTTCGATGGCAAGGTAGCCGTCGACCAGGTCCAGCTCCTCGCCCAGGGTGCCGGTCGCACCGTCGTCCAGCGCGGCGCGGAACAGATCGGAGAGGTTCTCCAGCGTACGCGCGGCGGCGGCCGGATCCAGCGGCACCAGCGCCAGTGCGGTGTTGAGGCTGTTGAACAGGAAATGCGGCCGGATGCGCGCCTGCAGCGCATCGAGCTGCGCGCGCGCCAGCGCGTCGCGGCGCTCGCGCCACTCGCCCAGCACCCACAGATAGCGCAGCAGCGCCGCGCCCACCAGCGCGGTGGCGGCGGCGCTGCCCAGCACAAAGCGTACGCCGTCGGCCGCGGCCAGGCCGGTGCCCAGCGCGTGGTCCAGCGACCACACCACCCAGGCGGCCAGCAGCGCCAGCAGCACCGCCAGCAGCCAGGCGCCGGCCCAGGGCCAGGCGCCGGGCAGGCGCAGCAGCAGCGGCCGCGTCTTGCACAGCGCCACGCCCAACAGCGCCGCCAGCCAGGCGGCGAACAGCAGCGCCAGCGACCACGCCCGCAGATGCGCGTCGGCCGCGGGCGCCAGTTGCATCACCACCGCCACCAGCAGCGCCACCGCGAGCAGTGCCAGCAGTTCGCCGCTCTGGCAGAACGCGGGCAGCGCGCGGTGCGGAACGCGCATGGCTCAGCCGCCCAGCCGCTGTGCCAGCCAGTCGCGCAGGTCGGCGATCTCCGGCGGCAGCACGGTGTGCGGCATCGGATAACTGTGCCAGTCCACCGCATGGCCGAGCTGGTGCAGGCGCTCGCGCGCGGCCTCGCCCAGCGGCAGCGGCACGACGGGATCGAAGCCGCCGTGGCCCATGAACACTCGGCGCGCCGGCACGCCCTCGACCGGCTGCACGACCGGCGGCAGGTAGGTGGACAGCGCCACCACGCCGGCCAATGGCTGCGGCAGGGTCAGCGCCGCCGCCAGCGCCACGGCGCCGCCCTGCGAGAAACCGGCCAGCACCTGGTGCTCGGGGGCGATGCCGCAGGCGCTGTGCAGATGTGCCAGCCAGGCCTGCGTCTGCGCCACCGATTGCCGCAGTCCCTCCGCATCGATCCGCTCGCGCAGATCGAGGCCGCGGATGTCGTACCAGGCACGCATGCGCAGGCCGCCGTTGAGCGTCACCGCGCGCAGCGGTGCGTGCGGGAACACGCAGTGCAGCGGCGGCAGCCCGCGGGCGAGCTCGGGCACGATCGGCGCGAAGTCGTTGCCGTCGGCGCCGAGGCCGTGCAGCCACAGCAGGGCATGGCGTGGTGCCGGGCCGGTGTCGATCTCGACGGCGGGCAGCAGACCGTGACGGGAGGTATCCATGGCGCAAGCATGCCGCAAGCGCCGGGGCGGCCGCGAGCGCAACGCGACTTCCGGCCCATGACAGCGGCGTGCGCACTGCGCAGCATGCCCGCGGGGAGGATCGTCATGGCAACACGATCATGGGTTGCGCTGCTGGCGCTGGCCGCCTGCTTCGGCAACACACCGGGCAGTGTCCGGGCGTCGGCATCCGCCAGCAGCGCGGCGCCGGATCTGGCGGCCATCATGGCCGCTCCGGAGCGCTGGGTCGGCGCAGCAGTGGAGCGGCCCGCCTGGCAATGGGACGGCACCTCGCTGGTGTACCGCCTGCGCCGTGCCGACGCGACCGGCAGCGACCGCTACCGGGTGACGCTGGCGGAGGCGCGCAGCGAAAAACTCGCGCCCATCGCCGCCGCGGCTGCCGATCCCGCCGCACCGGTGTACGACGCCCGCCGCACGCGCGCGGCCTTCCTGCGCCATGGCGATGTGTTCGTGCGCGACCGGCGCAGCGGCAGGCTGCGCCAGTACACGCGCGGGCTGGGTCTGTCGGGTGTGCCCGTCTGGCGCAGCGACGGCGCGGCACTGCTGCTGGCCGCGAGCGCGCGGCGCTGGATCGAGGTCGATGTCGACGACGGCCGCATCGGGCTGCTCGCCGAACTGCGGTCCGGCAAGGATCCCGGTCTGCCGCCCGAAGATGCGCTGGCGCGCGCACAACGGGCGCTGTTCGACACCCTGCGCGAGCGCGAGGCGCGGCGTGCCGTCCGGCGGCGCGAGGAAACCGAACTGGCGCAGCAAGATGCCGGCCGCGCGCCGCCGCCGATTTTTCTCGGCGAGGAGGCGGACATCGTCGCCAGTGCGCCCAGCCCCGACGGGGCCTGGCTGCTGGTCGCGACCGAGCCCAAGGATGCCGCCGCGGGCCGGCGGCCGCCGGTGATGCGTTACGTGACCGGATCGGGCTATGCCGAAACCCGGCCCGCGCGCCCCTACGTCGGGCGCAACCCGCCGCCCGGCCAGCGCTTCTGGCTGGTGGACCTGCACGCGCGCAGCGTGCATGCCCTCTCCGTGGACGCCCTGCCCGGGATCCACCGCGATCCGCTGGCCGCCCTGCGCAAGACGCGCATCGCCGCGCTGGAGAAGGAGGGGCGTGCCGGCGAGGCGCACGCGCTGGCCGCCCCCCGCACGCGCGCGCTGCGCCTGGTCGAGCGGGATGAGGATGATCCGGCGCAGTCCCTGCAGTGGAGCGCGGACGGCGGCGTGGCGCTGCTGATGCTGCGCGCGGTGGACAACAAGGACCGCTGGCTGGCACGGGTGGATCTGGCGCGCAAGGCGCTGGTCGTCCAGCATCGCCTGCGCGACCGCGCCTGGATCAACTGGGCCTTCAACGAATTCGGCCTGCTGCCCGATGGGCGCACGCTGTGGCTGCTGTCGGAACAGGACGGCTACAGCCACCTGTACCGGACGGCGCTCGACGGCACCCCGCGCGCGTTGACCCGCGGCCGCTTCGAGGTTTCATGGGTGCGGGTGAGCCCGGACGGCCGCTGGTTCTATCTGCGCGCCAATCCGCAGCAGCCCTGGCGCTACGACCTCTATCGGGTGCCCGTCACCGGCGGCCCGCTGCAGCCGGTCAGCCGCTACGGCAGTCTGGACGGCTATGTACTCAGCCCCGACGGCGCGCAGGTGGCCGTGCTGCACTCCGGCGCCTACCTGCCGCCGCAGTTGGCGGTACTGGCTGCCGACGGCAGCGGCGCAGCGCGCGAGCTCACCGATACCCGGCTGCCGGCCTACCGTGCGCTGGCCTGGCGCGAACCCGAGATCGTGCAGGTGCCGGGGCGCCATGCGCAGGGACCGATCGCCGCCAAACTGTATCGGCCGTCTGCGGCGGCAAGCGGTGCACGGCCCGCGGTGCTGTTCGTGCACGGTGCCGGCTACCTGCAGAACGTCACTCTGGGCTGGCCGTCCTACTACTTCCGCGAGCAGTTCTTCCACGACCTGCTGGTGCGGCGCGGATACGTGGTGCTGGACATGGACTATCGCGCCAGTGCCGGCTACGGCCGGGCCTGGCGCACCGCCATCTACCGCGACGTGGGTCGCCCCGAGCTGGAGGATCTGCTCGACGGCAAGGACTGGCTGGTGCGCAAGCATGCCGTCGACCCTGCGCGGGTGGCCGTCTACGGCGGTTCGTACGGCGGTTTCATGACGCTGATGGCGCTGCTGCGCGCGCCCGGCCGGTTCGCCGCCGGTGCCGCGCTGCGTCCGGTCAGCGACTGGATCACCTACAACCACGCCTATACCAGCGACATCCTCGATGACCCGCAGCTCGATCCCGAGGCCTACCGTCGCTCCTCGCCCATCACCTACGCCGCGGTGCTGCGCGATCCGCTGCTGATCGCGCACGGGCTGGCGGACGACAACGTGCTGCCGGACGATTCCATCCGCCTGTACCAGCGCTTCATCGAGCTGGGCAAGCGCGATTTCTGGCTGAGCCTGTATCCGCTGGAGCGCCACGGCTTCCGGGCGCAAAGCGCGTGGACGGACGAGTACCGCCGCATCCTCGAGCTGTTCCGGCGCACGCTGGAGACGCCGCGCTGAGCCGCGACGACGCGGGCGGCGCTACGCCGTCTCCGCCTGCGCCGTCCACATCGCCGCGTACACGCCGCCCCGCGCCAGCAGCGCCGCGTGCGTACCGCGTTCGACGATGACGCCCTCGCGCAGCACCAGGATCTGGTCGGCGTCGACGACGGTGGACAGCCGGTGCGCAATGACCAGCGTGGTGCGGTCGCGCGCGACCTGCCGCAAGGCGGCGCCGATCTCCTGCTCGGTGGCGGTGTCCAGCGCGCTGGTGGCCTCGTCCAGGATCAGCAGCCGCGGATTCTTGAGGATGGTGCGCGCGATCGCCACGCGCTGCTTCTCGCCGCCGGAGAGCTTCAGGCCGCGCTCGCCCACGCGCGTGTCGTAGCCCTCGGGCAGGCGCCGGATGAAATCGTGGATCTGCGCCAGCCGCGCCGCCCGCTCGATCTCGGCGTCGCCGGCGCCGGGCCGGCCGTAGGCGATGTTGTAGCGGATGCTGTCGTTGAACAGGACCGTGTCCTGCGGCACCACGCCGATGGCGGCGCGCAGCGAGGCCTGGGTGAACTCGCGCACGTCGCCGCCGTCCACGCGCACCGCACCGGAGGTGACGTCGTAGAAGCGGAACAGCAGTCGCGCGATGGTGGATTTGCCCGATCCGGTGGGCCCCACCAGCGCGACCTTGCACCCGGGCGCGACGCGGAAGGACACCCCGTGCAGGATCCCGCGTGCCGCGTCGTAGCCGAAGCGCACGTCCTCGAACGCCACCGCCGGCGGCGCACCGTGCGCCGGCAGGGTGCGTGCGCCCGGGCGGTCGGCGATCTCCTGCGGCTGCCGCAGCAGGGCGAACATCTGCTCCATGTCCACCAGCGCCTGCTTGAACTCGCGGTAGACGAAGCCCAGCAGGTTGAGCGGCTGGTACAGCTGGATCAGGTAGGTGTTGACCAGCACGAAGCGGCCGACGCCCATGCGTCCGTGCGCCACCCCCTGCGCGGCCATCAGCATGATCACCGCCAGGCCGATGGCGATGATGGTGGCCTGGCCCAGGTTCAGTGCGTCCAGGGTCACCTGCGAGCGCACCGCGGCATGCTCGTAACGCGCCAGCGATTCGTCGAAGCGCCGGCTTTCGTGCGTTTCGTTGCCGAAGTACTTGACCGTCTCGTAATTGAGCAGGCTGTCGATGGCGCGCGTCTGCGCGGTGTTGTCGGTCTCGTTCATCAGCCGGCGGAAGCGCAGCCGCCAGCCGGTGAAGGCGAAGGTGAACGCGGTATACCCGGCGACCGCCAGCAGCGTCACCAGCGCGTAGCGCCAGTCGAACATCGTCCACAGCACGCCCAGCGTGAGCAGCAGTTGCAGCAGGGTCGGCAGCACGTTGAAGGTGGCCAGCCGCAGCACCGTCTGGATGCCGTTGGTGCCGCGCAGGATCACCCGCGAGAGACCGCCGGTCTGCCGCTGCAGATGGAAGCGCAGCGACAGGGCGTGCAGATGCTCGAAAGTCTCGCGCGCCACCGCGCGGGCGGCGCGCTGCTGGGTGGCGGCGAACAGCGCGTCGCGCAGCGCGTCGAAGGCCGCCGCCAGCACGCGCAATCCGGCATAGGCCAGGATCAGCGCCACCGGCACCAGCAGCACGCCGTTGCGGGCGGACAGCGCATCCACCGCGCGTGCGTAGTACACCGGCACGATCACCGTGGCCACCTTGGCCAGCAGCAGACACAGCGCCGCCAGCACGAACTGCAGGCGCAGCCGCGGCTCGCCCCGGGGCCACAGATACGGCAGCAGCGCCCACAGCGTCGGCCACGAGCCCTGCGCGCACGCCGCCTCGGCCGAGCGGTTCATGCGTGCACCCGCTCGCCACGCCGGCCGCACCTGCGCGCGCCGCGCATCAGAAGCGCACGCCCAGCAGCAGCATGGTCTCGCCCAGGTTGGGCTCGTGCAGACTGGCGTTGGAGATATGGCGCAAGGCGACCAGATAATGGCCGCCTTGCCAGCCCAGCGTGCTGACGAATTCGTAGGGGCTGGAGAGCGTGCCGCTGCGGTTCTTGGCCAGCGCCACGTCGAAGCCGAAGAACGCCTGGCGCCAGAAGCCGGACAGCCGCGCGCCGCCCATCGCCATCCACACCGGATGGGTGAGATTCTCGTGCGTGTTCTGCGGTGTCACCGGACGCGGGCCGATCCAGCCCAGCTCGGCTTCCGGCGCCCAGTCCAGGCGATGGCCGCCCAGCGTGAACGGCCGCGTCCCGCCGGTGACGGCCACGAACGCCGCGCGGGTCCAGCGCCAGCCCGAGGTCTTGCTGGCTCCGCCCAGCAGTTCGAGACCGGCGGCGCGCGCGGGCGGCGGGCCCAGCATCAATGAAGCAGCCAACAGCAGGCCCAGTGCGTGCAGGGGCCGCAGCGGATTGCATTTCCTGACCCACATGAATGGACTCCGCAAGAGATCTGGCGGGTCGTGGTGGAACCCGCTATCATTGCCTAAGCATAAATTGTCCAGGCATGTTTTGCCTGGGCATGAAACTATGATAACGCAACACTGTCGTATCCACGCGAACACATTGTCCACTTGATTGCTTGCGCAATAACCGCCATGACTCCAGTCTGCAATCTGCCTCCGGGGGCCGAGGAAAACCTGGCCCTGCTGCTCGGACTGGCGCGCGCGCGCATCATCGCCACGCTGGAAGCTGAGCTGGCTGCCCACGGCATCGCCATCAACCATACCCAGTACGCGGCGCTGAAACGGCTGGCACATTGCGGCCCGCTTTCGCCCACGGAGCTGGCGCAGGCGCTGGGTCACGATGCCGGGGCGATGACCCGGGTGCTGGACGGCCTGGAGGAGAAAGGCTACCTGCGCCGCGAGCCCGACCCCGGCGACCGCCGCGGCGTGCGCGTCATTCCCAGCGAAGCCGGCGCGGCGCTGTGGGAGCAGATGCGCGGCTGCGGCGAACGCACCATGACCCGCGCGCTGTCGCGGCTGGACGAAACCGAACGCGCCGCGCTGCGCGCCGCGCTCAAGCGCATCGTCGAGGCGCTCAGCGCCCCCGAACCACCGAACTGAGAGCACCCATGTCCCGCCTGTTCCGATCCCTGGCCCCCCTGGTGCTGGGCGCCGCCGTGCTCGCAGGCTGTGCCACCCCCGATGGCCTCGAGCCGCGACTGGCGCCGCATTCCGCTGATGCGCTGAAGCTGGGCCGCAGTCTCGATGCCGTACCGCAGGACCGCAGCGCATGGCCGGCTGCGGACTGGTGGCGCGGATTCGGCGATGCGCAGCTCGACCACCTGGTCGCCGTCGCGCTGGCGCACAGCCCCACACTGGCCAAAGCGGGGGCGCGGGCACGCGCCGCCGCAGCGGTGGCACGGGGCGCCGACGCGGCGCGCATGCCCACGCTGGGCGCGGGCCTCTCCGCCGATGGCCTGCGCGTGCCGCCCACCGTGATCGGTCCGCCGCTGGGCGGCCACTACGCCACGTTGTGGCGCGCCGGGCTCAGCTTCCGTTACACCTTCGACCTGTGGGGTGGCCGGCGCGCCGACTGGCAGGCCGCGCTGGACCAGGCGCGGGCGGCGCGGGTCGAGGCACAGGCGGCACGGCTGCTGCTCGCGGCCGACGTCACGCGCGCCTATGTCGACTACGCCTACGCCGGCCGCAGCGTGGCTCTCCTGCGGCGGGATCTGGCGCGCGCGCGGCGGCTGGATGCGCTGACGGAGAAACGCGTCGCCGCCGGCCTCGACAGCCGGCTGCAACTGCTGGATGCGCGCGCGGCGCGGGCCGGCGCCGAACAGCGGCTGGACGCGGCGCGCCGCGGCCGCCGCGCCGCCGCGCTGGCACTGGCGGCGCTGTGCGGTCAAGGCCCCGGTTTTGCCGATCATCTGCAGCCGGCGCAGCCTCTGCGCACGGCGCCGCTGGCGCTGCCCGCGCAACTGCCGGCGGAGCTGCTGGCGCGCAGGCCCGACGTGATCGCCGCGCTGTGGCGCGTGGAGGCGGCCGCGCAGGACATCCGGGCGGCGCGCGCCGCGTTCCTGCCCAATATCAACCTCGCTGCCGGCCTGGGCTACGCCTCGCTGGGCGCCGGCAGCCTGCTGCAGTACGCCGCGCACTATGAGCAGTTCGCGCCGGCCATCAGCCTGCCGCTGTTCGACGGCGGCCGCCTGCGCGCCGATCTGCGCGGGCGCGACGCCGCCTATGACGCCGCGGTGGCGCAGTACGACGCCACGCTGGTACAGGCGCTGCATCAGGTGGCCGCCGGCGTCAGCGCCGTCCAGTCGCTGGACCGCGAGCTGGCCGCGCAGCGTCAGGCACGCGATGACGCTGCGCAGGCGTGGACGCTGGCACGGGACCGGCTGGGCGCGGGCGTGATCAGCGAGCTGCAGGCGTTGCGCGTGCAGCAGGCGCTGCTGGCCGCCGAGCAGCGCCTCGCGCAGTTGCGCGCCGACCGTCTCAGTGCCGGGCTCAGCCTGGCCGTGGCCCTGGGCGGCGGCTACACGCCGCCCGCCGCGTCTCCCTCCCCCGCTGCCGTCGCCGAGATCCACCCATGAGCACTCCCTCCCCCGCCGCCACGGCCAACCCGCGCCGCAGGTTCTGGCTGCGTCTGTTAGCCGCCGTCGTGGTGCTGGCCCTGCTGGGCTGGGGCGCGTGGTACTGGCTGGAAGGCCGCTGGTACGCCGGTACCGATGATGCCTACGTGCACGCCAACATCGTCGAGGTCACTCCGCTGGTGCCGGGCACCGTCACCGCCATCGACGCCGACGACAACGACTACGTGCGCGCCGGGCAGACCCTGGTGCAGTTCGACGCCGCCGACGCGCGCGTGGCGCTGGAGCGCGCCGAGGCCGATCTGGCGCAGACGGTACGGCGCGTGCGCGGCCTGTATGCCGGCGCCGGCGCGGCGCAGGCGCTGCTGGCCACGCGCGAGGTCGAATTGCGCCGTGCCGAGCAGGACTACGCACGCGTGCGCACGCTCAAGGGCACCGGCGCGATCTCGGCACAGGATCTGCAGCATGCCGCCGACGCGCTGGCCGCCGCGCGCGCCGCGGTGGGCGCCGCGCGCGAGCAGCTCCACAGCACGCGCGCGCCCATCGCCGAGACCGTGCTGGCGCGGCAGCCCGATGTGCTGGCGGCGGCCGCGATGGTGCGCCAGGCCTATCTGGACCTGGTGCGCACCCGGCTGCTGGCGCCGGTCTCCGGCTACGTGGCCAAGCGCAACGTGCAGTTGGGCCAGCGGGTGATGCCGGGCACGCCGCTGATGGCGGTGGTGCCGCTGGACCACGTGTGGGTGGACGCCAACTTCAAGGAAACCGTGATCGGCCGGATGCGCATCGGCCAGCCGGTGACGCTCACCTCGGACGTGTATGGCGGCGACGTGGTGTACCACGGCCGCGTGCAGGGCCTGGGCATCGGCACCGGCAGCGCCTTCGCCCTGCTACCGGCGCAGAACGCCACCGGCAACTGGATCAAGATCGTGCAGCGCCTGCCGGTACGCATCGATCTGGACGCGGCCGAACTGCGCCAGCATCCGCTGCGCGTGGGCCTGTCGATGAGCGCCGAGGTCAACCTGCATGACCGCAACGGGCCGATGCTGGCCAGCCGGCCGCCCGGCAGGCCGGTGCTGCGGACCACGGTGTACGACGGCCAGGTGCGCGCCGCCGACGCGCTGATCGCGCGCATCATCCACGACAACGCCGGTCATGCGCACCGCCCGGCCGCCGCCACGCACGCTGCGCAGCGCTGAATCCGCGCCATGAGCGAACCGCAGTTCCGCCCGGCCAGCGTGCCGCTGACCACCTTCGCGCTGTCGCTGGCGACCTTCATGCAGGTGCTGGACCTGACCATCGCCAACGTGTCGCTGCCGACCATCGCCGGCGACACCGGTTCGACGGTGACCCAGGCGACCTGGGTGATCACCTCGTTCACCGTGGCCAACGCCATCGCCCTGCCGCTGACCGGATTCCTGGCCAGGCGCTTCGGCGAGGTGCGACTGTTCGTGCTGGCCACGCTGCTGTTCTCGGTGACCTCGGCGCTGTGCGGCTTCGCCGCCAGCATGGGCATGCTGGTGGGCTTCCGTGCGCTGCAGGGCGCGATGGCCGGGCCGATGTACCCGGTCACGCAGGCGCTGCTGCTGTCGATCTATCCCACCGAAAAGCGCCCGCAGGCACTGGCGCTGATCGCCATGGTCACCGTGGTGGCCCCCATCGCCGGGCCCATCCTGGGCGGCTGGATCACCGAAAACTATTCCTGGCGCTGGATCTTCTTCATCAACGTGCCGATCGGCATGTTCGCCTCGTTCATGGTCTGGCTGCAGATGCACCGGCGCGAGGAGACGGTGCAGCGCACGCGCATCGACTATGTGGGCCTGATCACGCTGATCCTGGGCGTGGGCTCGCTGCAGATTCTGCTGGACAAGGGCAACCAGCTGGACTGGTTCGGCTCCGGTTTCATCGTGACGCTGGCGATCATCGCCGCCATCGCGCTGAGCGTGTTCGTGATCTGGGAGCTGACCGACCGCGAACCTATCGTCGATCTCAAGCTGTTCCGCCACCGCAACTTCGCCGCCGGCACGCTGGCGCTGGTGCTGGCCTACGCGGCGTTCTTCGCGCTCAACCTGATCGTGCCGCTGTGGGTGCAGACGCAGCTGGGCTACACCAGCGAGTGGGCCGGCTTCGCCGCCGCGCCGGTGGGCATCCTGCCGGTGCTGCTGACGTTTTTTGTGGGTCGCTACGGCGGACGCTTCGATCTGCGCATCCTCGCCTCGCTGTCGTTCCTGGCGATGGGGCTGGTGTCGTTCTACCGCGCCGATTTCAACTCCATGGTGAGCTTCGGCGACGTCGCCTGGGCGCAGTTCTGGCAGGGCCTGGGCGTGGCGCTGTTCTTCATGCCGGTGCTGACCATCCTGCTGTCCGACCTGGAGACGCGCGAGATCGCCTCGGGCTCGGGCGTGGCCACCTTCCTGCGCACCGTGGCCGGCAGTTTCGCCGCTTCCTTCACCACCTACGTGTGGGATCGCGGCGCCGCCGTGCAGCACGCCGTGCTGGGCGAGCACATCAACGTGTATTCACCGGCCGCGCGCGCGGCCATCGGCCAGCTCACCCGGGTCACCGGCAGCAGCCAGGGCGCCGAGGCGGTGCTCGACCAGGTGGTGACCGCGCAGGGCTTCATGGTGTCCACCATCGACCTGTTCTGGGCGCTGGGCTGGCTGTTCGTGGCGCTGATCGGCGTGATGTGGCTGGCCAGGCCGCCGTTCATCGCCAAGGCCGGCGCCAGCGCCGGCGGCGGGCATTGAGCGCGCCGCCGGTGCGGTCCTGCGCCGCCCCGGCTCAGCCGGTTTCCGGCAGGCCGTGGCGGTGCACGGCGGCCACCGCGCGACCGGAGGGGTCGTTCATGCCGGCGAAGGCCTGCGACCAGCGGAACGCGGTGGGCGTGGAGCAGGCGATGCTGGGTCCGCCGGGCACCAGGCGGGCCGCGGCCTCGCCCGGGAAATGGCGCTCGAACAGGCTACGGTACAGATAGGCCTCCTTGCCGGCCGGCGTGTTCACCGGATAGCGGCGCGCCGCCATGGTCATCTGCGCGTCGCTGACGCCGGCCTCGGCGTACGCCTTGAGCGCATCGATCCAGCCGTAGCCGACGCCGTCGGAGAACTGTTCCTTCTGCCGCCACAGGATGGGCTCGGGCAGCAGGCCGCGGCCGGCCTCGCGCAGGATGGCCTTCTCGATGCGGCCGTTGCCGGGACGCTTGGCGGCGGGCGCGGTGCGCATGGCGGCGTCGATGAACTCGCGGTCGAGAAAGGGCACGCGCGCCTCCACGCCCCAGGCCGCCATGGCCTTGTTGGCGCGCGCGCAGTCGTACAGGTGCAGCGCGTCGAGCTTGCGCACCAGCTCGTCGTGGAACTCGCGGTCGTCCGGCGCCATGTGGAAGTACAGGTAGCCGCCGAACAGTTCGTCGGAACCCTCGCCGGAGAGCACCATCTTGATGCCCATGGCGCGGATGCGCCGCGCCAGCAGATACATGGGCGTGGAGGCGCGCACCGTGGTCGTGTCGTAGCTCTCGATGTGGTAGATCACGTCGGACAGCGCATCCAGGCCTTCCTGCACGGTGAAGTGGAAGGCGTGGTGCGCGGTGCCCAGCATGTCGGCCACCTGCTGCGCGGCGGCGACGTCGGGCGAACCCTCCAGGCCGATGGCGAAGGTGTGCAGGCGCGGCCACCAGGCCTCGCTGCGGTCGTCGTCCTCGACGCGGCGCGCGGCGAAACGCGCGGTGATCGCAGCCACCAGCGAGGAATCCAGCCCGCCGGAGAGCAGCACGCCGTAGGGCACGTCGGTCATCAGATGCCGGTGCACGGCGCGTTCCAGCGCCTGGCGTAGTTGCAGGGGCTCGGCCGGACCGTTGCGCACGGCCTCGTAGTCGCGCCATTCCGGCGCGTAGTACTGCGCCGGCGCTTCCATGCCGCGGGTAAGGAAATGGCCCGGCGGAAACACCTCGATGTCCACGCACACGCCGGTCAGCGCCTTCATCTCGGAGGCCACGTAGAGGCGCCCGTGCTCGTCGCGGCCGGTGTACAGCGGCACGATGCCGATGGGATCGCGCGCGATCAGCCAGTCGCCGCGCGCACGGTCCCACAGCACGAAGGCGAACATGCCGTTGAGCGCGTTGAGAAACGCCGCGCCCTGCGCGCGCCACAGCGGCAGGATCACCTCGCAGTCGCTGTCGGTGGCGAAGGCGTAATCGGGAAAGCCGCGGCGCAGTTCGCGATGGTTGTAGACCTCGCCGTTGACCGCCAGCACCTGCGTGCCGTCGCAACTGAGCAGCGGCTGCGCGCCGTGGGCGACGTCGACGATGGCCAGGCGCTCGTGCGCCAGCACCATGTGCGTGTCGGCGTACACGCCGCTCCAGTCCGGACCGCGATGGCGCAGCAGGCGCGCCTGGCGCAGCGCCAGCGGGCGCAGCGCCTCGGCCTGGCCTTGGGGATCGAAGATCGCGAAGAAACCGCACATGGCACGTCTCGCCGGCTGCCGGGCAGACCATCACAGCCGGCCATCGCGGTGCTGTCAATGGCGTCGACGCGGCGTTGCGGCGCTGCTACAGCCGTCGCGCGCGCGGACGGCGGCTTCAGGCCTGCGGATAGCGCGCGCGCTGCGCGGCGAATACCGGCTCGGTATCGGGCGGCTGGCCGAACCAGCGCGCATAGGCCATGGCGCCGCCTTCGATCAGCATGCCCAGGCCGTCGAAGGCGTAGCGCGCGCCGGCGGCATGCGCCCAGCCCATGAAGTCGGCGGCGGCGCGGCCGTAGGAGAGGTCGTAACAGGTGGCGCGCGGCGTCACCAGCTTGAACGGCAGATCCAGATGCTCGCCCAACACACCGGCGCTGGTGGCGTTGATGATCAGGTCGAAGGCGCCGATGCTGCCCAGATCCTTCCAGTAGCGGCTGTGCACGCGGTCGGGCATGCCGATGGCGTCCACCAGCGCATCGGCGCCGGACGGATGGCGGTTGACCACGGTGATCTGGCGCGCGCCGGCGTCCAGCAGCGCCCACACCGCCGCGCGCCCGGCGCCGCCCGCACCCAGCACCAGCACGTCGTGCCCGCGCAGATCCACGCGGTAGCGGCCGGTGAGGTCGCGCACCAGCGCGGCGCCGTCGACGTTCTCGCCGCTGAGGGTGCCGTCGGCCTCGCGGGTGAGCATGTTCACCGCATCCAGCCGCTGCGCCCAGGGGCCCAGCCGGTCGGCCAGTCGCGCGGCCGCCTGCTTGTGCGGCAGGGTGACGTTGAGCCCGGTGCCGCCGGCGGCGAAGAATGCGCGCACGCCCTCGGCCAGCCGCCCGGGCGTCAGGTCGATGCGCTGGTAGTCCAGCGCGCGACCGGTCTGCGCGGCGAAGGCGGCGTGGATTTCGGGCGAGAGGCTGTGCGCGATCGGATGTCCGACCACGCCACAACGGGCGGTGCTGCTCATGCGGCGCTCCGGCCGGGACGGAGCGCGCATTGTACGGGTGCACGGGTGCCGCGGGCCGTGGATTCAGGTGGTGGTGACGGTGATGCGGATGGTGGCGGTGCCGTAACTGCCGGCCGCGCGGGCGCGGGAGAGGTCCATGCGCATGCGCAACTGGCCGTTCTGCACCGTGCCCAGGCCGCGCGGCGTGAAGCGTCGCGGTGCGGCCGAAAGCCGGCTCAGCACGATGCGCGCGCCGCCCGCACCCGGCGTGCGCAGGGTGGCGCGGCCGCCGCTGGTGAAGCGCACCTTCACCGTGGTGCGTCCGCCGCGCGAGCCGAGGGCGCGCACCGCCCAGGCGTTGTCCAGCGTGAGCTGGATGGCGTTCATGCGATTGGTCCTGCCGGGCGTGATCGCGGCGTTGGCGGTCAGCGTCGAGGCGCTGCCGCTGGCGGTGAGCGCCTTGGCCGCAAGCCGGGTACTGCTGCCGGTGGGCAGGGCCAGGGTGGTCAGCGTGGCGGCATCCAGCGTCAGGTCGATGCCGCGGTAGTAGTACAGCAGGGTCACGGGCTTCAGCGTCACCTTGAACGCAGTGGCGCCGGTGGCGGCATGCGCGCCGGGCGCGATGGCGGCGGCCAGCAGCAACAGCACCGGGGCCAGCCGGGTACGCAGGGCGCCGCCGCGTGCGGATGCCGCTGTGCCGGGTTCCCGGGTGGTGTGGTCGGTCATGGCGTGCCTCCCTCTCCATCATGGACATGCAAACCGGGTGCCAGCCCCGGGGCCGGTCCGCAGCCCGCGCGGCAGCGTGAAAACCGACGCCACGCGTCGCATCCGGGCCGGTTGCGGCAGCCGCGCCCGCCGGCACGGCCGCCGCGGCGCCGGCCCCGGTCACGGGCAGGGCGCGGGGCTTGCCGCGTGCGCGGCGGCGCGACCATGCTGGCCGCGCTGCCATGCCGGCGGCCGGAGGGCACGACCATGACGCGGACGATTCGATGCCGCGGGCGGGTGCGGCGATGGCGCGCAGGTGCCGCACTGCTGCTGGCCTGCTGCGGCAGCGTCGTGGCACGGACGCAGCCGTCGCCGGCCGTCGTCGCCAGCGCACCGCCACCGGCCTTGCTGGCCGCGCTGCGGAAGCTGGATACCTCCGCCGCGGTACGGGGAACGCTCGAGGTGACGCAGAGCACCTCGCAGGGCGAGGGCGCCAAGGCCCGGCGCAGCGAGGCCGGCGCCAGCGTGCGGCTGGCCGCCGCGCGGGGCATCCGCTTGCATGTACCGGGCAGCGAACTGGCGCAAGCGCGCGCGCAGCTGGCGGCCCAGCGCGCCGACCCGCAACGGACGGCGGCGCTGGCCGACCTGCTCGCCGGCCTCGGTGTCGCGCAGGCGCAGCGCATGGTCGATGCCGCCGCCGATCTGCGCCTGCTGCTGCAGGACGCCACGCTGCAGCAGCGGCAAGCCACCCTGCTGGACGGCCGGCCCGCCACGCTGCTGCGCCTGCGCATTCCCCTGCGCGTGGCCAAGGCCGATCGCGACAAGGTGAAAAAGTACCGCGACGATCTGTCGCTGTGGCTGGACGCGCACGGCGTCCCCATCGCCTTCACGCGGCTGACGTTCACCGAGATCGGCTGGTTCGTACTGAACGTCCGCACCACGCGCAGCGAAAGCGCGCGGCTGGCGGTGGTGGATGGCCGCCTGCTGGTGACCGTGCTGGACATCGCGCAGGATGCCAGCGGTCTCGGCCAGCACGGGGCAACGCGCACGCGCTACCGTTTCGTGGCGCGGCCCGCGGCGCGGGCGCGGGCGGCGCGGCCCGCGGTTGCGCACTCCGCCGGCGCGGCGGCCGCACGCACGGCCGGACACGGTCGACGGCGGTCCGCCGCCGCGCTGGATCGGCGGTGCGGACGGACGGTCCGCGGCCGTGCGTGCGGCCGCGCCACCCCTTCCCCCGAAACAGGAGCATCCGCATGCACGAGCTGATGCCGGCCGCGCGGGCCAGTCTGATCCCGCTGCTGTGGCTGGCCTGGGTGCTGTACTGGTGGCTGGGCGCGGGACCGCTGAAGGCCGTGCAGAAGCGGGAGTCGCCGGCCCAGCGCGCCAGCCACGGCCTGCCGCTGCTGGCGGCGGCGCTGCTGTTCCTGCTGCCGCGCCGCGCGCTGGGCCCGCTGGCCGCGCCGTTCATGCCGTACACCTGGGGCGACTACGGCAGCGCCGTGCTGCTGGTGGCGCTGGGCCTGGGCTTCGCGGTGTGGGCGCGCCGGCACCTGGGCGCCAACTGGAGCGCCGCCGTCACCCTCAAGCAGGAGCACACGCTGGTGCAGAGCGGGCCTTACCGCCGCCTGCGCCATCCCATCTACACCGGTCTGCTGCTGGCCATCGCCGGCAGCGCGCTGGCGCTGGCGCAGTGGCGCGGCCTGCTGGCCCTGCTGCTGGTGACGGGGTCGCTGCTGTTCAAGCTGCGCCGCGAGGAACGCTGGATGCTGGAGCGCTTCGGCGACGCGTACCGCGCGTACCGCGCGCGCAGCTGGGCGCTGCTGCCCGGGATCTACTGACGCGCGCGGCGCGGCCGGACGTCAGTGCCGCGTGCCGCGCGCTGGCCAGGGCAGGCCGGCGGCATCCACCTCGGCCAGCGCGGCTTCCTGCGGCGCGGCCGCGTCCCCGCCGCCCAGCCGCGCGTGCAGCGCGGCGAGGCTGCCCGCCTGCAGCGGTGTGGCCAGCGCGCGCATGCATCGCGCCTCGGCGTCGCCCTGCAGCACGGCCACGATGCCGAGTCCGGGTGCGCGCAGGCCCAGCAGCGGTCCGCCGCCCGGCGCGAACGTCTCGATCAGGCTGCCGGCATCGACGACCGTATCGCCATCTTCCGCCTGGGCGCCCAGCGGCAGCCCGTGCGCGGCGAACAGTGCGGCAGCCTGGCGCAGTTCGAACACCGCCGCGGCGTAGGCCTGCACACGCGCGGCGGCGGGCGGTTGCGTGCGTGCGATGAAGGCGCGCGGGGTTTCCAGCGCGATGTGCGCGCCGGTCCACGCCCAGTGCGCGCCGCGCGGGCTCGGCGCCTGCTCGGGCCGCGCGGGCGTCAGCAGCGCGGTCTCGATCAGCGGCCAGTGCGCGGCGAAGCCGGCATGCTCGTACTGCACGCAGGTCAGCGCCAGCAGATCGGCCAGGCTGAGGTAACGCGCGTGCGCCAGGCGCAATCCGCAGGCACGCATGATGCGGTCGGCCGCAGCGCCGCCGGCCTCGCCCGCGTCGGCCAGTACCTGCTCCAGGCGCGTGCCGAGTTCAGCGGCATGCGCGGGTTCGGCCTCGATCAGCAGCGGCAGGTAGCGCATCGGCGCGCCGGCGAACTGGGCATCGGGCTGCAAGGCCTGCGCCGGCATG
>JAJYTR010000037.1 GCA_021792975.1 Pseudomonadota bacterium
CCCGCTGGAACTGGCGCCCGAAGTAGGACTCGAACCTACGACCCCCTGATTAACAGTCAGGTGCTCTAACCGGCTGAGCTATTCGGGCGTGAGCCGCGCATTGTCTCGGCGTGGCCATATGACGTCAAGGCGCGGCCGACGTCGTCCCCGGCCCCTCAGCCGATAGAACGGATGCGGTAGCAGGGCTGGTAGGACTTCCCACCCGGCAGTTTCATGCGGTGCTGGTCGACGAACGCCTGCAACAGATCATCGAACGCCTGCATGATCACGGGCTCACCGCGCACCTCGTAGGGCCCGCCCGTTTCGATCGCACGCATCCCCTCTTCCTTGACATTGCCCGCTACGATGCCCGAGAAAGCGCGCCGCAGGTCGGCCGCCAGCCGGTGGGGCGCCTGGCCGCACCGCAGGTCCAGCGCACGCATGGCCTCGTGGGTCGGCTGGAACGGCCGTTGATAATCGAAGGGGACATGCAGCGCCCAGTTGAAGAAGAACGCGTCCTTGTTGTCCAGCCTCTGCTCGCGCACCCTGTCGATGCCTTTTCCGACCACGCGCGCGACGGTCCTGGCGTCATCGATGATGATCTGGTAATGCCGTGCGATCGCATCCCCCAGCACCAGTCTGAGGAAACGGTCGATCTGCTCGAAATAGCCCGCCGACTCGCGCGGTCCGGTGAGGATCAGCGGCAGCGCCTGACCCGCGTTGTCCGGATGCAACAGCAGGCCCAGCACATAGAAAATCTCCTCCGTCGTACCCACGCCTCCGGGGAAGATGACCAGCGCGTGGCCGATGCGCACGAACGCCTCGAGCCGCTTCTCGATGTCCGGCATGATCACCAGATGGTTGACGATCGGATTCGGTGATTCGGCGGCGATGATGCCCGGCTCGGTAATGCCGATGTAGCGGTTGTGCCGCCGCCGCTGCTTGGCGTGCGCGATGGTGGCGCCTTTCATCGGCCCCTTCATGGCGCCGGGTCCGCAGCCGGTGCAGATATCCAGACCGCGTAGGCCGAGCTGATAGCCCACCTGCTTGCTGTAGTCGTACTCGGCGCGCGCGATGGAATGTCCGCCCCAGCACACGACCAGATTCGGATCGGACTGCGGTCGCAGGATGCGCGCGTTGCGCAGGATCTCGAACACGGCGTGGGTGATGCCGACCGAATCGCTCAGGTCGAATGCGCCGGTGGCCAACTTGGTGGACGCGTAAACAATGTCGCGCACCACCGCCACCAGCAGTTCGTTGATGCCGCGGATGATCTGACCGTCCACGAAAGCCTGGGCCGGCGCGTTGCGCAGTTCGAGCTTGATGCCGCGGTCCTGCTGCAGGACCTGGATGTCGAAATCGGGATAGCGCTCCTGCGTCGAGCGTGGATCGTCGCTCTCGCTGCCGGAAGTCAGTACCGCCAGCGCGCAGCGCCGCAGCAGGCCATGCAGGCCCGAGGCGCTGGCGTCGCGCAGCATGGCCACTTCGTTACGCGAGAGGACATCCAGGCCGCCCGAAGGCGAGATGCGCGCACTGACCGTGCCCAGGGGCGGTAATGCGGGCGGCAGGAAATCTTCCTCACGCGCGTCCCTGTTGGCGCTCATCGGTGCACTCCGGATACGGCATGGTCGGACACGCCAGCATGGCGATCGCGCCTGACCGTTGCAAGCATACGAAAACGGCGCCCGCGCGGGCGCCGTCCTTGAAGTTTCGTGCAACGGATTGGTCAGAACTTGTAACGCACCGTCAACTGCACCGACCAGCGCGAAACGGGCCTGGTGGAACTGTCCAGCAGTCCGAAGCTCTCCGGCGCGTAGTTGCCGTTGGCATCCGCGTAGCGGCTGAGGTCGTAGATGTATTTGCCGGTGGCCGGATCGATGCCCGCGAAGTTGGCGAGGTTGCGCGCCGGTGGAAAACCGACGTAGTTGAACTGGCCCCACTTCTTGTCCAGCATGTTGAGGACGTTGTAGAGGTCCAGCACCACTTCGCCTTTGTTGCCCTCGAACAGGCCGGGGATCTCCTGGGTGAAACGCAGATCCAGCTCATGCGTCCATGGCAGTTCGCTGCTGTTGCGCGGCACGTCGCGGCCCTGGTACTGCCTGAGGCCGTTCTGCGTCTTGATGTAGTTGAAGAACTGCTGCTGCAACTGCGCCGAGGTGTTGCTGGTGAACTCGATGTCGCCGGGCCCGGTCGGCACGTAGACCAGGTCATTGTAGGACACGGCATCGCCGTTGGCGTCATTGCCGAAGATCCAGCTGTAGGGGCTGCCGCTGGCGATGTTGAGAAACGCACCGAAGGTGGTGCGGTAATCGCCGAAGAACCGGTGTGCCCATGACAGGTAGCCGGTGAAGCGGTCGCGTACGTTGTAGTTCGCGTTGTAGGCGATGTTGGCATTCGGATCGACCGCCGGTGCATTGCTCCAGTTCGAGTACGCAACCGAGGAGGTGCCCGGGTTGACCGCCGTGGCATCCCCATGGGTCCAGGCGATCGACCAGCCGAGACCTTCCGCCGCCGGACGCTGCAGGCGCAGCGTGGTGTAGGTGGCGCTGCCCGCATCGGTGTTGGTCAGCAGCGTCGACTGCGGGTTGAAGGTCCTGTTGGTGTTGGCGATGGGGGTCGAACTCAAGGTGCCGTTGGGGTTCAACTTGAAATAGATCGGGCGGCCATCCGGACCGTAAATCGTCGGTGCGCCGAGGTCGATGGCCTGGTAGTAGATCGCGTTCCGGTCCTTGACGTACGAGATCTCGGCGCTGGCCACCATGCCCCACCACGGCAGTTCATGGTCCAGGGCCAGCGAGGTCTTCAGCACCGTGGGCTGCTGGAAGGAACTGCTGAGCGCATCCACACGCTGCTGCGGCAGGCGGAGTACCTGCGTCGGCTGGTTGGCCGGGCCGGCCGAAACCGGATACAGCGTCGTCGGGTTGCGCACGAACGCCGTGCCGATGTTGATGCCGTTGTTGGTGTAGGGGTTGGACTGCCACACCGCCGGTGTCGCGCCCACGAAGACGCCGATGCCGCCGCGCAGTTGCGTGGGGCGCGCAGTGTCGAAGGTGTAGTTGAATGACAGTCTCGGTTCCAGCACCGACTTGCCGTTGATGGTGGTGTTGTTGGGATAGCCGAAGGTCTGCGCGAACTGCGCGTTGTAGGCGGGCTTGGTCGGCACGCGCGGCACGTCCCAGCGCAGGCCGTACTGAAGATTGAGCGCGTCGTTGACCTGCCAGACATCCTGGGCGAAAAAGCCCCAGTTGTCGTACGTCCAGATGGCCGAAGCGTCCGCCAGATTCCCGCTGACTGGCCGCGCCAGCTGGTACTGGTAGTACTTGCCGGCCTGGAAATCGGCGATCGTGCGGAAGATGTAGGTTCCGGCATAGTCCTGCAGGAACAGGTTGTCGTACTCGTTGCGCAGGAAATCGGCGCCGAACTTGACGGTGTGGTCGCCCAGGAACAGCGTGCCGGCCCAGAACGCGGTCCAGGTCTTGGTGTTCAGGCTATTGGCCTGATAGGAGCGGTCGGTGCCCAGATAGACGCTGGGACCGGAAGGCGAGAATCCGGTGCCGCCGTTGACGTAGACCTGCGCCTGCGCGGCGAGCGGACCGTCGAGCTTCGGGATGCGCGAATATTTGCCGTAGGAGATCGAAGTCTCCGACGAGAACATGTCGGACCAGTCGTCGTAGCTGTTGATCACGAAATTCCTGAAATCGCGCTGCTGCGAGTAGAAACGCGCCGCAAAACTCACCGATCCGTTGAAGCCGGTGCTGAAGTTGGGGTAGATGGCCAGATTGCTCTTGACGCGGTCGTAGCGGAACGACAACCGATGGTTGTTGCTGATGTTCCAGTCGACCTTGGCGAGGTAGCGCTTCTCGTCGGTGTTGTTGGCCCCGGTGCTGGTGCCGCCGGTGGACCAGCCGTAGCCCTGCGCGATCTGCGCGATCTGCTGCAACTGCGCCGGGGTGATGTTGATGGTGTTGGCGGCACCCGAGCCGATGATGCCGACATCCGGGCCCGGCGCGGTGGTCTTCTGGTCCTCGTAGCCGACGAAGAAGAACAGCTTGTCCTTGATGATGGGGCCGCCCAGGGTGAAGCCGGCGGTCGTGTTCTTGTCGAAGCCCGTGAAGCGGGTACCCAGACGGTTCTCGCCCACCCATCGGCTGGGCAGGTACACGTAGTAGAGATCGCCGTGGAACCGGTTGGTGCCGCTCTTGGTCACCGCGTTGATCTGCGCGCCGGTGTTGCGCTGGTTGGTGACGTCGTAGTTGTTGGTGGAGACGTTGATCGCCTCGATCGTGTCGATCGAGATGGGCTGGCCCAGCGAAGGCAGGCCGCCGGCCTCGAGTCCGAACGGGTCGTTGGTGGGCACTGCATCGATGCTGATGTTGTTGTAGCGGCTGTTCTGTCCCAGCGCCGAGATTTCGCCGCGCGTGGGATTGGTGATGTTGACCATCGGATCCAGGCGCACGTAGTCCTGCAGGCTGCGGCCGGTGGCCGGCAGTGTCTGGATCTCCTGCTGGGTGACGTTGGTGGTCAGGCCCCGGTTTTCCGGCTGGAACATCGCGTTCATGGCGGTGGCGGTGGCGACCACCGCACCCAGTTCCTTGGCCTGCACCCCCAGGGTGAAGTCCAGCGTGCCGGTCTCGGCCAGCTTCAGGTAAACACCGCCTTTCTCCGCACTCTGCAGACCCGGCTTGCTCACCTTGATCTCGAATGGCCCGCCCACGCGCAGGCCGACCGCGTTGTAGACGCCCTTGCTGTCGGTAGTGACCACGCGGGTAGTGCCGGAGGGCACATTGATGATGGTCACCGTGGCGCCGGCTACCGGCTTGCCTTGTGCATCCACGACCTGGCCGGTGATGGCCGAGGATGTGTTCTGTGCATGGGCCGCCGAGAAGGCCAGTAGCGAGGCGATGGCAACGGGGAGCGCCTTGATGCGGATGCGATCGTTCATGGATGTGCCCTGGTTCACAGAGTGGTGATCGAGGCGCGGCAGGGCCGCTCCGCGTTCGCGGATGAAGGCCGAAGCACACGACTCCCTTACGCGCACATCGCGCGCGCGTAACAAAATGCTAACAGGAGCAGATGACGGTTTGGTAATGTCTGTCGAAACGTAAGGTTGCTGCCGGGACGGTGACGCGGCGCAAAACAACGGCGGCAGCGGCGAGGCGGGCCTGCAGCACCTAGCAGGCGCGGCTATCGACGAGCGGAACGCGGGGGCGCGCCACCCGCAAGCCCGGATCGACCAGGGAACTCAGTGCGGTAACGGTACCTGGGGAAGCCTGCGTCCCCTGCTTGGAGCGAGGTACCGGGGCGTACTAGACGGCGCGGCGCAACTGCTTGGCGGTGTCCGAACGCCGCGCCTCGAGCGCTTCGAGATAGCCCGCATCCAGGCCGGTGACGTAGTCGCCGGTGAAACACGAGGCGTCGAAACGGGTGAGCGCCTCGTTGCCTTCGGCCACGGCGGCTTCGAGGTCGGCCAGTTCCTGGTAGACCAGCCAATCGGCACCCAGCAGCGCCTCCACCTCGGCATCGCTGCGGCCGTGCGCCACCAGCTCGTGCGCCGCGGGCATGTCGATGCCGTAGACGTTCGGGTAGCGCACGGGCGGCGCCGCCGAAGCGAAGTACACCTTGTGCGCGCCGGCATCGCGCGCCATCTGGATGATCTGCTTCGAAGTGGTGCCGCGCACGATCGAATCGTCCACCAGCAGCACGTTCTTGCGGCGGAATTCGAGCTCGATGGGATTGAGCTTGCGCCGCACCGATTTGGCGCGCTCGCCCTGCCCCGGCATGATGAAGGTGCGGCCGATGTAGCGATTCTTGACGAAGCCCTCGCGGAAGGGCACGCCCAGCACCGCTGCCAGTGAGCTGGCGGCGGTGCGGGCGGTATCGGGGATGGGGATCACCGCATCGATGTCATGCTGCGGACGCAAGCGCAGGATCCGCGCCGCCAGTCGCTCGCCCATGCGCAGCCGCGCCTTGTACACCGAAACGTCTTCGATCATCGAGTCCGGACGCGCCAGATAGACGTACTCGAAAATGCAGGGGGCATGCACCGCCGTGCCGGCACCGGGCCGGCTGTGCAGACTGCCGTCCAGCGCCACGAACACCGCCTCGCCCGGCGCCACGTCGCGCACACGACGGAAGCCGAGGATGTCGAAAGCCACCGATTCGGAGGCCAGCGCGTATTCCCTGCCCTGCACACTGTCCCGCTCGCCCAGTACCAGCGGGCGGATCCCGTTGGGATCGCGGAACGCCAGCAAGCCCTTGCCCACCACCAGCGCCAGGCAGGCATAACCGCCGCGTGCGCGGCGGTGTACGGCGGCCACCGCGTCGAACAGGCGGCCCGGGCTGAACTTCTCCGGTGCCTGCGCGGCCAGTTCGTGCGCCAGCACGTTCAGCAGCACCTCGGAGTCGGAATCGGTGTTGATGTGCCGGCGGTCGTCCTCGAACAACTCGCGGCGCAGCGCCTCGGTATTGACCAGGTTGCCGTTGTGCGCGAAGGCGATGCCGTACGGCGAATTGACGTAGAACGGCTGTGCCTCGCCCGCGTTCGCGCCCCCGGCGGTGGGATAGCGGCAGTGGCCGATGCCCGCCGGCCCCAGCAGACGGCGCATGTGGCCTTCGCGGAAGACATCGCGAACCAGGCCGTTGTCCTTGTGCAGGCGCAGGCGCGCACCGTCCAGGGTGGCGATGCCGGCGGCATCCTGCCCGCGGTGCTGCAGCACGGTCAGGCCGTCGTAAAGCTGCGCCGCGACGTCGCTGCGACCGACGATGCCGATGATTCCGCACATGGCTCAATGCTCGCTGGATGGAGGATGCGGCGCTGCCGGCAATGGTTGCGGCAACCGCCACCGCGCCGGCGGATATGCGGCGTAGCTCACGTAACGCGCTACCTGCGGCGGCAGATGCGCCTGCAACGCCAGTGCGGCACGCTGGAAGTCGGGGAGCAGAGCCGACCGTCGCCACCAGGGCTCTCGCGGCAGCGGCGTCATCCCCGCCAGCAGCACCGCCAGCGTCACGATCAGCACACCTCGCGCGGCGCCGAACAGCATGCCCAGCATGCGGTCGGTTCCGGTCAGACCGGTACCTCGAACCAGCATTCTCAACAACGCGGCCAGCAGGGCCCCGGCGATCAGCACGAGGATGAAGATCGCGGCCCAGGCCACGAACAACCGTGCCGCCGGATCACTGAGACGGGCGGGAAGATGGACCGAAAACGCCGCACCGAACTGCCAGGCCGCCCACAGCGCGGCAAACCAGACCGCCAGCGCCAGCACTTCCGCCAGCAGCCCGCGCCACAGCCCCAGCAGTACCGAGACGGTGATCGCCGCGAGGATGATGCAATCGGCCACGCCCATGGCGCGCACCGCGTTCAGCGCGCCGCAGCCACGATGCCATCCTGGCCCAGCCGGGTCCTGATCTGCGCGCGCAGCGCAAGCGCGGCATCACGGCTGGCCTCGGGTCCCACGCGCACGCGCCAGAGCGTGCCGGCGGCAGTACGGATCGTGTCGGTGTAGGCACGGAATCCCGATGCCCGCGCGCGCCGCATCAGCGCCATGGCAGCGGCCTGCTGGTCGAATGCACCCAGTTGCACCACCCATGCGCCGGCCACCCCGGGCGGGAGCGCGCCGGCTGCCTGATCGGCGGCGAGGTTCAGCGGTGCGCCGATCAGCTGCGCGGGAGCCCGCGGCAGGCTGGCATGGATACGCAGCCTGGCGGCTTCGGCCAGCGCCCGGTTGGCGAACGGGCCGGCATAGATGCGCAGCGCGCGGCGACCGCCGATCTGCACTGTCTGTTCGCCGACCGGAAAGCCCAGCGCACGCGCGCGCGCCGCCAGCGCCCGTGCATTGGCGGCATCGGTATAGGCGCCCATGCTGACCAGATAGCGGGACACCGCCGCCGTGCCGGGTGGCAGCGCCGCGGCGGCCGGCGCGGGTGCCGGCTTGCCGGCCGCGGGAGCGGGGCCGGCATTGCGCGCAGGCGCCGAGGGCGGTGGCGCGGTCGGCTGCACGCCGCGCATGTCCGGTGCCGGCTTGGGCAGCGCGGCACTCCCGGCACCGGCGGGCGCGCCAGGAATGACCACGGTGGGCATCCGCCCTGCAGGCGCGGCGGCGGACGAACCGGCTGTTGCAGGCACGATGCCCGGTACCGGGGCGGCCGATGCGGGCACCGGAGCGCCCAGCTCGAGCGTCCTGCTCTGCAGCGGCGGCGGCGGCTGCGCCGGGATCGCCAGGCTCACCGAAGTCCTTGCCGTGCCGCCCTGCTCGTGGCCGGAGAAAAACATCGGCACCACGATGACGGCCAGGGCCAGCAGCACGGCCGCGCCGACCAGGCGCTGTTTCAGGCGGACATCCAAGGGCGGACTCGCGCGTGGGAACGGCGCGGATTATAGCGCCCGCGGCTGCGGCGCTGGCCTCGCCGCAGGCAGCGCCAGCACGGCACCGGCGACATGGAACGATCCGAACGCGAGGATGCGCCCGTCCGCCGGCAGTGCCGCCCGTGCCGCCGCCAGTGCCGCGCCCGCGTCGTCATGCAGGCTGCAGTGCTGCGGCGGCACCTGCACGGACAGACGCGCGGCCACTGCCGCGGCATCGAGGCCGCGTGCGCCGGCATCGCGGATGGCGCACAGATGCCAATGCGCGATGCGTCCGGCCAGTATCGCGCCGATCGCGGCGATGTCCTTGTCGGCCAACGCGCTGAACACCGCATGCGTCGTGCGTCGCGGTTGCGCGTCCAGCCACGCCGCCAGTTCGGCCGCCGCCTGTGCGTTGTGCGCCACGTCGACGATCAGCTCGGGCGTGCCGCCCAGCGACTGCAGCCGCCCCGGCAAGCGTGTCCGCGCCAGGCCGTCCACGTACGCCTGCGGCGTCCAGCCCAGCGTGCCGCGCAGCGTCCACAGCGCAGCCAGTGCCGCGGCGGCGTTGTCGCACTGATGCGGCCCCGCCAGCGGCAGCGCAGGCAGATCCAGCCGCATGCGCGAGCCCCCGCTTGCCGCACAGGACTGCACATCCGGCACCGACCAGCACCAGCCCCGCGCGAGCGGCCGGATGTCGAAATCGGCGCCCAGCCGCCACACCTGTGCGCCCCGCTGCCGCGCGGCGTGCAGCAGGCCGGCGGGCATCTCGCGGCTGCCCAGTACCAGCGGCCGTCCCGCACGGGCGATGCCGGCCTTCTCGCGACCGATGCCGTCGCGGTCCGCGCCGAGATATTCGACGTGATCGATGCCGATGGTGGTGACGATGGCAGCGTCGGCATCGATGATGTTGACCGCATCCAGCCGTCCGCCCAGGCCCACTTCGAGCACGGCCACATCCAGCGCCGACCGCGCGAACAGAAGCAGGGCGGCCAGCGTCCCGTATTCGAAATAGGTCAGCGCGGTGCCGCTGCGCGCCTGCTCGATGCGCAGGAACGCCTCACACAGCGCGGCATCTTCGACTTCACGCCCGGCCACGCGCACGCGCTCGTTGTAACGCAGCAGGTGCGGCGAAGTGAAGGCACCGACGTGCAACCCGCGCGCCTGCAGCATGGCCTCCAGATACGCCACCGTCGAACCCTTGCCGTTGGTGCCGCCGACGGTGACGACCCGCGCCGCCGGGCGGGGCGCGCCCAGTGCCTGCCAGACCGAGCGGACACGTTCCAGGCCCAGCGCGATCGGCAGCGCGTGCTGCCGCTGCTGGAAGCTCAGCCACTGGTCGAGCGTGATGGGCAGCATCCTGACGGGTCGGTGGCGCCTGACCGACCAGCATGCGCAGGCGACCGCGGCGGCGCAAGCCCGGCAGACCGCGCGGGCGGGTTGCACTCGGCGCGCGGCTTTGGCCTGATGCGCGCATGCACGAGACATTGCCGCGGCTGCTGGCCGACGCGCTGGCCGACGCCCCTCCCGGTCCGCTGCGCGTGGCCTTCAGCGGCGGGCCGGATTCCTGCGCGCTGCTGCATGCGCTGGGCGGCCTGCCGCAGGCGCGCAGGCGCGACCTGCGCGCCCTGCACGTGGATCACGGATTGCATGCCGACAGCGCGCGCTGGGCGGCGCACTGCCTGCACCTGTGCGCGCAGTGGCAGGTGCCGATCGAACTGCTGCGCGTGCAGGTGCGCAGCGATGGCCAGGGCCTGGAGGCCGCAGCGCGGGCGGCGCGCTATGCCGCGCTGGCGGCACGGCTGCCCGACGGCGCCCTGCTCGCCACCGCGCAGCACCTCGCGGACCAGGCCGAAACCGTGCTGCTGAAGCTGTTGCGCGGAGCCGGTCCGCACGGGCTGGGCGGGATGCGCGCGCTGCGGCCGCTGCGGCCGGGCTGGCTGTGGCGGCCGCTGCTGGAGCAGCCGCGCGAGATCCTGCAGGCGTACCTGCACGCCCAGCACATCGAAGCCATCGAGGATCCGGCCAACCGCGATCCGGCGCTCGCGCGCAGCTTCCTGCGCCGTCAGGCGCTGCCGCTGTTGCGCCAGCGCTGGCCGCACGCGGAACAGGCCTTGCTGCATGTGGCCCGTGTGCAGCAGGGACTGGCCGACGATCTGGATCGGCGCGCAGCCGCGGCGCTGCCGGTGCTGGCGGATGATCACGGGGGCACGCTGCGCATTCGCGCGTGGCTGCAATTGCCCGCGGCCCTGCGCGTGCCGGTGCTGGAGCATTGGCTGCGCCGGCAGCATCTGCCGGTTCCGGCCACGGCCCCCCTGCAGGCGCTGCTGAGAATGCTGGCGGTGGCCGAACGCGACCGCGTACCGCAGTTGCGCTACGGCCGCAGCGTACTGCGCGCCTGGCGCGACCGCCTGTATGCCGACCACTGGACCGAGCCGCCGCCGCCGCAATGGTCGATGCCCTGGGACGGACGCGGCCTGGATCTTCCCGGCGCCGGCGGTCTGATGCTGGAGCGCGCGGATGCGCGCTGCGATCCGCCGCTGCGGCTGCGCCGCGCCTGGCCGGGCGAACGGCTGCGTCGCGCCGGCGAAGCACACAGCCGCAGTCTGGGGGCACTGTTCCAGCAGGCGCAGGTGCCGCCCTGGCAGCGCGCGGGCTGCCCGGTGATCGAAGATGCGGACGGCGGCGTGCTGGCACTCGGCGACATCGCGCAGACCGCGGCGGGCCAGGCCTACTTCGGCCGCCTGCAGACGCGGCCGGTCTGGCGGCGCGGCGGTCCTCGCGCCGATTGAATCGCCCGGCGCGCTGCGCTAGCGTTCCGCATATGGCCAAACCGATCCCGCAGCCGCCCGCGAATGCCGGCACGCCGGCCGCATTCGAGCAGTCGCTCGACGAGCTCGAGGCGCTGGTGACGCGCATGGAACAGGGCGAACTGGGCCTGGACGAATCGCTGCAGGCCTTCGAGCGCGGTGTCGCGCTGTACCGCAGCTGCCAGAGCGCGCTGGACCAGGCCGAGATGCGCGTGCGCAAGCTGCTGGATCCCGAAGCACCCGACAGCGCCGAGCCCTTTGGATCCGAACCCCTCTGAACTCGGCCCCGGGTTCACCGCGCTGATTGCACGCAGCGAGGCCGCGCTGGAACACGCGTTGCCGCCTGCCGCGGCGGATCCGGGACGCCTGCACACGGCGATGCGCTATGCGGTGCTGGGCGGCGGCAAACGCCTGCGCCCGCTGCTGGTGTACGCCAGCGGCAGCCTGCTGGACGCGCCGCTGGCACGGCTGGACGCAGCGGCCGTCGCGGTGGAACTGATCCATGCCTATTCGCTGGTACACGACGATCTGCCGGCCATGGACGACGACGCCCTGCGCCGCGGTCGACCCACCTGCCACGTGGCCTTCGGCGAGGCCACCGCGATCCTCGCCGGCGATGCGCTGCAGGCGCTGGCGTTCGGGCACCTGGCACGGGATGGCGCGCTGGACGTCGATGTCGCCACGCGCTTGGCCATGCTGGGCACGCTGGCCGACGCCTGCGGTGCCGACGGCATGGCCGGCGGCCAGGCGCTGGACCTGGCGGCCACCGGCGGCACGCTGGACCTGGCCGCGCTCGAACGCCTGCACGCACTGAAGACCGGGGCGCTGATGCGCGCCAGCGTGCGCCTGGGTGCGCTCGCCGCCGGCGCGGACGCCGCCGCGCTGCGCGCGCTGGACGATTACGCCGGCGCTTTCGGGCTGGCCTTCCAGATCCGCGACGACCTGCTCGACGTGGAAGGCGTCACCGCCACGCTGGGCAAGACTGCCGGCAAGGACGCCGCCCGCAACAAGCCCACGTTTCCCGCACTGCTGGGCATGGACGGCGCACGGCAACGCCTGGACGAGGTCACCGCGCAGGCTCTGGCGGCGCTGGCTTCCTTCGGCGCGCGTGCCGCGCCGCTGGCGGAACTGGCGCGCCATGCCGCCGGCCGTGCCCACTGAGGCGCGCACCCGCGCCGTGCGTCTGGCGCGAACCTACTGGATGAAGCGGATCGCCAGCGGATAGCGGTAGCGCACGCCGTTGCTGGTCTGCACCGCGGCGATGATGACCATCACCACATCGAAGACGCCGACCGCGAACAGCAGCAGAAAACCGATGAGGATCAGCATCAGCACGCAGGAAACCAGCACGGCGATCAGCATGGTCAGCTGGAAGTTCAGCGCCTCCTTGCCGGCTTCGTCCACCCGCGGCATCTGGTCCTTCTTGATCAGCCACATCACCAGCGGACCCAGGATGAAGCCCAGTCCGCCGGTCACCAGCCCGGTCAGCGCCGAGAGGTGGGTGAACAGCGCCCAGTTGCGCTGCTCCATTTCACCCGGCGGCGCAGCGGCCGGAGCCGCGGGCGGCGGCGAAGCAGACGGATCGTTCTCGGCCATGGCGTCATCTCCCCCGTAAGACAGAGCCAGCGTCCTCCTGCGCCCCGGGCCTGTCAATGCGGCCGCTGCGCGGGGCCGGCTCAGGCCGCGCGCAGCAGTCCGCCCAGCGGCGGCAGCGCCGCGCTGCCGGGAAACACGCGTGTGGCCAACGCCGACTCGGACACGCCCATGTGAGCGGCCAGCAGCCCCTTGAACACGGAGCGGAAATCGATCGTCGCGTGGATGTCGCGGTCCTGGTACAGCTGATGCGGGCGCATGCCCGGCCACAGGCCGCCGACGTGGCCGCCGGCCACCGCGCCGCCGGCCAGCCACAGCACGCCGCCGGTGCCGTGGTCGGTGCCGTTGGTGCCGTTGATGCGCGCGGTGCGTCCGAACTCGGTCACCACCACCAGCGCGGTGCGCGCCCACACCGGCTGCGCAGCCTGGGCGAAGCCGGACAGCGCGTGGTCGAGCTCCTTCAGCTTGCGCGCCAGGATGGCGGCCTGGTTGGCGTGGGTGTCCCAGCCGTAGTCCTCGACGAAACCGATGCGCGGGCCTTCGGGCCTGGCCATGAACGTGCCGGCCGCCTGCATCAGCTGTGGCAGACGCCCGCCGCTGCCCATGGCTTTGACCTTGCCGCGCAGGGCGGGACCGGCCCTGCGCCGATCGCCCATGACGTGGTTGCCCATGGCCGCGGACATCGCACCGGGTTCTCCGGTGCCAGCGGACGGCGCTGCGCTGGCGCCATCTCCGGCCAGCGCGTCGGCGAAGGCCGCTGCCAGCCGCGCGTCCTCGGCATACAGCGGCTCGAGGCGCTGCAGCAGGATCGGATTGACCCGCAGCGGCAACGGCGGCGTCCAGGTCGCCACCGGCACGCTGCCGCGCATCATCAGTGGCATCACCGTGCTCACCGCCAGACCCCGCACGCCGGGCAGCGCCGCGATCGCGCGGTTGAGCCAGCCGGTTTGCGCGCCGTCGGGCACGGCGGTGCCGTTCTCCACGCAATCCTGAGCCTCGAAGTGCGAGCGGCCCCAATACGGTGGCGCCGCAGCGGGGATCGGCAGCAGCTGGCCGCGCTGGTAGAGCTGCCGCGCGAAGGTGAGTGCCGGATGCAGGGCGAAGGTGGCATCCAGCCGCAGCGCCGGACCGTCCTCGGCGGTGGCACCGGACGGCGACAGCGCCAGCGGGCCGCGCAACTGCGCGTAGCCCGGGTCGCCGTAGGGCGGCAATGCGTGCAGGCCGTCCAGCCCGCCGCGCAGCATCAGCACCAGCAGGCGTGTGTCGCCGCCGGTGGCGGCGCGGGTGATGCCCGGCCACAGCGTCAGCGTGGCTGCGGCGGCGGCCGAGTAGCCCATCAGGCGCAGGAATTCGCGACGGGTCGTCATCTCACACCCTCCACTGGAACTCGGGGCAGGCCAGCAGCAGCGCCAACGCCTGCTCGGGCGCCTCGGCGCGGCGCAGCGCCAGCCCGGTGCCGGTGCGCAGTTGCGGACCCAGTACCGCGGCCGCCAGCGCACGCGGATCGAGACCGGTGCGCGGTATGCGTTCGGCCAGCGCCTCGGCCGCCTGCACGCGTTTCCACAGCGCGTCCGGGGCGATCCAGTCGCCGGCGATGTCGGTGTAGCCGGCGGGCGAGCGCGGCATGAACGTGGGCTGGCCCAGGCGCATCAGCAGCCCTTCCCAGGGTTGCGGCCGGTCGCCCGGATCGATGCCGCCGGCGCGCAGGCCGGCGTACAGCAGATCCTGCGGCGTGCGGAACTTGCGCGCCTCCGCCGCCCAGGTCGCCGGATGCTCGAGCAGGGCCGCGTACAGCGCCGGCAGCAGGCCGCCGGCGGCGAGGTAGGCCTGCGCCATGTGCCGCACCAGATCGGCCGGCGGCACGTCGCTGACGAGGTGCGTGGCCAGTTCGGCGGCCAGGTGCTGCGCGGTGGCCGGATGCACGGCGAAGTCGGCGAGGATGGCGCGCGCCTGGTCCTCGCCCGGCTGGTCGTAGACCTTGCCCAGCACGGTGACCGGGCCCGGCTCGTGCGCGAACGGACGGAACCTGAACGCGCGCTCGACACCGCCCCGCTCCAGCTCGCGCGGAAACGGCAGGCTCCAGCCGGTCAGCGCACGCGCGAACTGGGTGACGTCGCGTTGCGTGTAGCGCGCGCCGACCCCCAGCGTGTGCAGCTCCATGATCTCGCGCGCCAGATTTTCGTTGAGCCCCAGCCTGCGCGCGGGCCGGCCGTCGGCGCGGCGCGCGAGGCGGCGGTCGGCGCGCTCAGCCAGCACAGAATCCGGTCCCACCGACTGCGCCTGGTCGAGATAGCGCAACATGGCCGGGTGCTGTTCGACCGCCAGCAGCATGTCGAAGAAGCGGCCATGGACGTGCGGACGGATGGCCTCGCGCTCCATCGGCGCCGCGTACAGCCGTGCCGGCCCCTTGTCTACCGACACCGCGAAATGGTTGGACCAGAAGCGCACCAGGCGTTCGGCGAAAGGCGTGCCGGTGCGCGCCGCGAGATGCCAGCGCGCGCTGGCCTCGCGGCGCAGATCCGCTCCGAAGGTCTGCACGTACAGCCGCAGCAGCGGATTGACAGGCTTGCCGTCCTTGCCCACCGGCACCGGACGGCCCGCTTCCCGGCGCACGAACGCGCGCCGCTCCTGCGCCAGCCGAGCCTCCTTGCGCAGATAGCCGAGGCTATCCGGCAGACCGTCGAACACGCCGAGCTCGGCAGCCGGCCGACGCGTCTGCGCCAGCGCCCAGCCCGGCGCGTCGCCGAGTTGCGCCAGTTCGCCGTCGCGCGCACCGAGGCCCAGCCGGTTCAGCGCGCTGGCGGCACGGCGTCGGGATGCGGCATCCATCGGCATCGCTCCGCGGCCCGGCGGGCCGCCCTGGGCGATGCAACGCGGCACGCGGCGCGGCGTTGACCCGGTTTCAGTGGCCGGCGACGGTCATCGCGCCGATCAGCACCGAAGGCGTCATCAGCCCGCTGCGCGCATCGAGGTCGCTGCCGACCGCCTCGATGCCGGCGAACATGGTGCGCAGATCGGAGGCGATGGTCACCTCCTCGACCGGATGCACGATGCGACCGTGTTCCACCCGGAATCCCGCTGCACCGCGTGAATAGTCGCCGGTGACGATATTGACGCCCTGTCCCATCAATTCGGTGACCAGCAGCCCGGTGCCCAGCGCTTCGAGCATCTGCGCGAAGTCCGACGGACCCGGTTCCAGGACCAGGTTGCGTACCCCGCCGGCATTGCCGGTGCTGGCCAAGCCCAGCTTGCGTGCCGAATAGCTGCCCAGCACGTAGCGCGTCAGGACACCATGCTCGATCAGCGGCTGCTCGCGTGTCGCCACGCCTTCGGCATCGAAGGCGGCCGAAGCGGGACCACGCGGCAGGCGCGGACGTTCGATGATGTCGACGTGCGCGGGAAAGATGCGCTGGCCCTGCTGGTCGAGCAGGAAACTGGCGCGCCGGTACAGCGCGCCGCCGCTGACCGCGGCGACCAGGTGGCCCAGCAGCGAGCGTGCCGCCTCGGCAGAGAACAGCACGCGGCAGGTGCCGGTGGCGATGCTGCGCGCGCCCAGCCGTGCCCGTGCGCGCTCGGCCGCGCGCCGGCCCAGCGCCGCGGCATCCATCAGGTCTTCGGCGGCACGTGCGCAGTCCCACCAGTGGTCACGCTGCATGGCCTCGCCCTCGCCCGCGATCAGGCTGCAGGAAAGCGAGTGCTGCGTGGCCTGTTCGCGGCCGAGGAAGCCATGCGAATTGGCGTAGACCGACAGTGTGCTGCCGCTGGCGACGCCGGCACCCTCGCTGTTGCGGATGCCGGTCTCGCGCATGCCGGCCGCTTCGCAGCGGCCGGCCAGCGTGATGGCGGCTTCGGCGTCCACATCCCAGGGATGCCAGAGGTCCAATGACGGATGATCGGTGGCCATCTGCGCCGCGTCGGCGAGGCCGGCGGCCGGATCCGGCTCGGTGTGCCGCGCAATGGCGCAGGCGTGTTCCAGCGTCGCCGCGATGGACTCGGGGCGCAGGTCGGCCGTGCTGGCGCTGCCTTTGCGCTGGCCGAAATAGACGGTCAGGCCGAAGCCACGATCGCGGGTGTGTTCGACGGTTTCCACCTCGCCCAAGCGCACATTGACGTGCAGCCCGGTCTCGATGCTGGCCTGCACCTCGGCCGCACTGGCGCCGGCCGCCCGGCTGCGGCGCAGCACGTCCTCGGTGATCTGCGCCAGACGGTCGAGCTCCGCCGCGGGGTCACAGTCTGCCGCAGCGGCGGCACGCAGGGTTTGCGGCATGGTTGGGTTCCGTGCAACGGGCGCGCTACGCTGCGCGCCTTCCAGCCAGACAGTGTGCCACGCATGCACGGCGATCCGGATCCACTTGCGGGCGCACCCCCCAGCCGCAGCCAGCGACGCCGCGAGGCGCTGGCGGTACTCGATCTGGCGGCCCGGCTGGCGGCGCTGCCGCCAGCGCGCGTGGACCGGCTGGATCTGCCCGGGGACGTGCGCGAGGAAATCGCCCATGTGCGACGCATCCTTGCGCCGGTCGCGCGCAAGCGGCAACTGCAGTTCCTCGCCAAGCTGATGCGCCGCCATGCGCCTGCGGCGTTCGCTGCCGTGCGCGCCGAACTGGGAGCCGACGAGGCCGCCCATCGCGTGCAGGTGGCCGCCGAGCGGCGCCTCGAATCGCTGCGCGGACATCTGCTGGACGCCGGCGATGCCGCACTCGATGCGCTGCTGCTGGAGCATCCCGGGGCCGACCGCCGGCACCTGCGGGCGCTGGTCCGCAGCGCGCGCAGCGAGCGCGCACAGGGACGGCCGCCGCGCGCGGCGCGGGCACTGCTGCGGGCGCTGCGCGAACTGGACCGCACGGCCGCGGATGAACCGGCCACGCGCGATCCGCGCGGGCCTGCGGACTGAGTCGCGACACCGCCCTGATCGCTGCGGGCCGGCATCCGCGGCGGCAAGCCGGCGCCTCCGCAGGCGCCGCCGCGGCAAACGCGCCGTATACTCACGTCCGGCGCGTGGGGGAGAAATCGCGATGGGATTGCTGTTTGCGCTGATTCTGGTGGCGGTTGCGGTGGTCGTGCTGGCCAAGCTGGTGCGCATCGTGCCGCAGGGTTACGAATGGACCGTCGAGCGCTTCGGCAAATATGTCGCCACCCTCGACCCCGGCCTGCACTTCCTGATCCCCTTCATCTACGCCATCGGGCGCAAGGTGAACATGATGGAACAGGTGCTGGACGTCCCCAGCCAGGACGTGATCACCAAGGACAACGCGGTGGTCAAGGTGGACGGCGTGGTGTTCTACCAGGTGCTGGACGCCGCGCGCGCCGCCTACGAGGTGGCCAACCTCGAGCAGGCCATCATCAATCTGGTGATGACCAACATCCGCACCGTGCTGGGCTCGCTGGACCTGGACGAATCGCTGAGCAAGCGCGATGAGATCAACGCCAAGCTGCTGCGCGTGGTCGACGAGGCCACGCATCCCTGGGGATTGAAGGTCACCCGCATCGAGCTCAAGGACATCCAGCCGCCGCGCGACCTGGTCGATTCGATGGCGCGGCAGATGAAGGCCGAGCGCGAGAAGCGCGCCAACATCCTCGAAGCCGAAGGTTTCCGCCAGGCGGCGATCCTCAAGGCCGAAGGCGAGAAGCAGAGCACCATCCTGGCAGCCGAAGGCAAGCGCGAAGCCGCCTACCGCGAAGCCGAAGCGCGCGAGCGCCTGGGCGCCGCCGACGCCAAGGCCACCGAACTGGTTTCGCAGGCCATCGCGCAGGGCGATGTCAATGCGCTGAACTTCTTCGTGGCCAGCAAATACATCGAGGCGCTCAAGGCGCTGGCCGAGGCGCCCAACCAGAAGACGCTGCTCATGCCGATGGAAGCCACCGGGGTGCTGGGCGCACTGGCCGGGATCACCGATCTGGTGCGCAGCGCGCAAGGCGAGACCGCCGCGCGCAAATCTGCGGCAGGCCCGCGGCCATGAACCTGCTGGCCAGCCTGCCGGGGCACCTGGTGTGGTGGACGGTCGCGCTGCTGCTGGCCGCGGCCGAAGTGCTGGTGCCCGGTTATTTCCTGCTCTGGATCGGCGTGGGCGCGGCGGCCACCGGCGTGGTCGTGCTGCTGTTGCCGCAGTCGGGTGTCCTGGCCCAGGCGCTCAGCTTCACGCTGCTGGCCTTTCTTTCCTGTGCGGCCTACTGGCGTTGGCTGCGTCCGCGACTGGCGCGCGGCGAACGCAGCGACCCCACGCTGAACCGGCGCGGCGCCAGCCTGGTCGGCCGCCGCGTCGTACTGGCCGACGCCATCCGCGACGGGCGCGGCCGCGCACATGTCGGTGACGGCATCTGGCTGGTGGAAGGCCCCGACCTGCCTGCCGGCAGCGAGGTGGAGATCACCGGCGCCCAGGGCGTCCTGCTGAGTGTGCGGCCGGCGAGCCCCGCGGCGGACGCGGGGCGACCACCGCGCTGACCCGCTCCATCCGCGGCAGACGGGCGGCATCCACCGGCAGCAACACGGTATTCGGGGCGCCCGGCCCGGCGGCCGTGCGCAGCGGGGCGATCCGCAGCACGGCCGGCAGGCCCCGCACCGGCGGGTTCCCGCCCCGATCCGGCAGCGGCAGCGGCAACGATGCGCCGCATCGTCTGTGGATAATCGCCGCAACCGCCCATGCCCGCGCACCGCCGATGGACAACCGCCCGCCACGCAGCATGCAACACTCCGCGTACGACGATCCCGCGCACGCAGATCCCGGCACAGCGGCACAATGCGGCCGCGCATGCCGGCACGACGTCTGCGGACCGTGGCTACCGTGAACGAAGCGCTGCTGGCGCCGCCGGCCGTGCGCATGGCCTTCGTGGTGGAAACCGCGCGTCGGCTGCACCAGTTCGGCACGGCGGCACCGCGTCTGGAGATGGCCGTCACGCGCATGGGTGAGCGCCTGGGCCTGCGCGTCGAGGTCTGGTCGAGCCCGACCGCGATCATCCTGACCGCCAGCGCACTGCAGCCGGTTGACGGGGATGGCATCGGCACCGCCTCGCAGACGCAGGTGATGCGCCTGCCGCCGGGCGACATCAACCTGGCACGGCTGTGCACGGTGGACCGTATCGTCGATGAGGTGATCACGGGCACGCTGGGCATCGAGGACGGGTTCCGGCAGTTGCATGCCCTGTCGGCGCCGCCGCCGCGCGGCCACACCACACTTGCCGCCGCCGCCTTCGGGGTCGCGGCGGCGTTGATCGCGACCGTGCTGCGGGGTTCGGCGCTGGATCTGCTGACCGCCGGCGGCATCGGCGTGCTGATCGGACTGGTGACGCTGTCCAGCGCCCGCCACCCGCGGCTGGCGGTGGCCAGCGAGGCGATCAGCGCGTTCCTGGCCACGCTGGTGGCCGGCGCGCTGGCCGCGGCCGGGCTGCCGTTGGCGGTGAAGACGGTGGTGGTCTCGGGACTGATCGTGCTGATGCCCGGACTGACGTTGACCACCGCGGTACGCGAGATCTCCACCCAGCACCTCGTCTCCGGCACCGCACGTCTGGCCGGCGCGCTGTCCAGCCTGCTGAAGCTGACCTTCGGCACGCTGGCCGCGGCGCAGATCCTCGACCTGCTGGGCCTGCATGCCGGTGCCGCGACGCTGCCGCCGCTGCCGGAATGGGTGCAGCTGCCGGCATTGCTGTTGGGCAGCGCGTCGTTCGCCGTGCTGTTCCAGGCCGCCCCGCGCGACGTTCCGCTGGTGGCTGCGGCGGCCATCCTCGGCTATCTGTCCACACGCATGGGCACCGGGCTGTACGGTCCCAGTTTCGGAATTTTCGTGGGCGGGCTGATCGTGGGGGCCGCCAGCAATCTGTACGCGCGCCGCTACGGGCGGCCGGGAGCGCTGGTGCGGGAGCCGGGGATCATCCTGCTGGTACCCGGATCGGTCGGCTTCCGCAGCGTGTCCTCGCTGCTGGAGCGGGACGTGCACATCGGGCTCGATGCCGGCCTGCTGCTGGTGTCGCTGCTGGTCGCGCTGGTGGCCGGCCTCCTGTTCGGAGACCTGCTGGTGGGTCCGCGGCGCAGCCTGTAGCCGCGCCGCACCCACCGCGGGGTTCACCGGATCAGCAGATCGGATTCCCTGCGGCCGGAGGCCAGGGCTTCGTGGAACCAGCGCGGACGCTTACCGCGGCCGCTCCAGGTCTGCGCCGGATTGGCGGGATTGGCGTACTTGGGCGCGACGGTGGCCCCGGTCTTGCGGGCACGGCGGCCGCGGCCGGGAAACACCTCGTCGACTGTGTAGCCTTCCTGTTTGATGATTTTCTCGAGACGCTCGCGCAGGGCACCCAGATTTTCCCGGGCAAGTTCCGACTGCCGCTGCCGCGCATGTTCGATCAGCTCGTTGAGCTGCTGGCTGTTGAATGATTTCAGATCGATCGTCATCTGTGGTCTCCCGGAGGCATTGGAGTGGTCTGGATCGCAATCTGCGGCGGCGCGCCGTCAACCCGGCGGCGCAGCGCCTGCAAAACACATGCGGCCTGAATTACGGAACCGGCATGGCGGAAACGGTCCGGCATTTCACGCCATCGACATGCACTGCCGATGTGCCCGAAAACCGGCCACGCACGGGGATAATGCGTGGCCGCTCCCGATTTCCCGTCCCGGCCGTGGCGGAATCATGCCATGCCCATTAACGACGGACAATGGCGGAACCTGCGGCGGAACCGGCTGCCTTTAATGATCAGTTTGCAAAACCGGGCATCCTGCCGCCTGACTCAAAACGGCTGCATGCAAGCAAACGGGCGCGGCCAAGCCGCGCCACCTTGGTCGCGACCAGCACTCGCGTGCTCGTCGCGGCGGCACATCCACATGTGCCGGGGCGGTCTTGCAAACCGCTCTATTCATGGTGCGGCCCGCGGACAGACGATGCGTCGGAATACCGTCGTGGAATCCGTTTCAGGCCGGCACAGCGGCTGTGCGCAGGCGTTCGAGCAACTGCGGCCGCGGCAGGGCTTCGCTGCCGGTGTCCTCGCGCCGGCGGTATTCGAACGTCCCGGCCGCCAGCCCGCGCGCGCTGATCACGACGCGCTGCGGAATGCCGATCAGCTCGATGTCGGCGAACATCGGGCCGGGCCGCAGGCCGCGGTCGTCGAGCACGGTCTCGATCCCGGCGCTCTGAAGTTCGCCGTACAGCGCCTCTGCCGCCGCGGCGACCGCGGGGTCGTCTTGCGGGTTGATCACGCAGAGGGCGACCTGCCAGGGCGCCATCGCAGCCGGCCACACGATGCCGGCCTGGTCGTGGTTCTGCTCGATGGCGGCGGCGACGATGCGGCTGACACCGATGCCGTAGCAGCCCATCCAGGGCGTGACCGCGCGGCCCTGCGCGTCCAGCACGCGGGCCTGCATGACCTCGGCGTACTTCTGCCCCAGCTGGAACACGTGGCCGACCTCGATGCCGCGTGCGATACCCAGGCGACCGCGGCCATCCGGCGAGGCGTCACCGGCGACCACATTGCGCAGATCGGCGACCTCGTCCGGCTCGGGCAGGTCACGGCCCCAGTTGACACCGGCCAGATGGAACCCGCGCTCGTTGGCTCCGACGATGAAATCGGCCAGCGCGGCAACGCTGCGGTCGGCGATCACGCGCACGCGCTTGTTCGGCTGCAGCGGGCCCAGGAATCCGGGTTCGCCGCCCAGATGCTCGAGGATTTCGTCTTCGCGCGCCAGCCGGTAATCGGCCAGCCCGGGCAATCTGGCCAGTTTGATCTCATTGAGCGTGTGGTCGCCGCGCACCAGTGCCAGTACAAAATCCGCATCGGCCATCAACGCCACCGATTTGACCGTGCGTGCCAGCGGAATACCCAGCAGCGCGGCGACTTCCTCGCAGGTTTTCTGCGTGGGCGTCGCCACCCGGCGCAGCGTTTCCGCCGCCGGCGGCCGCGGTGCCGGCACCAACGTCTCGGCCATTTCCACATTGGCGGCGTAATCGGAGGCGTCGGAAAATGCGATGGCGTCTTCACCGGAATCGGCCAGCACGTGGAATTCGTGACTGGCATGGCCGCCAATGGCGCCGGTATCGGCCTGCACGGCGCGGAATCTCAAGCCCAGGCGCGTGAAAATGCGCGTGTAGGCGTCGTACATGTTCTGGTATTCGCGCGCCAGGCATTGCGGATCGAGATGGAACGAATAGGCGTCCTTCATC
>JAJYTR010000038.1 GCA_021792975.1 Pseudomonadota bacterium
GCTCTACGCCGGCACCGATACCGGCGTGTACGTGAGCTTCGACAACGGCGACGACTGGCAGCCGCTGCAGTACAACCTGCCCACCGCCTGGGTGCGCGACCTGCTGGTGCACGGCAATGATCTGGTAGCCGGCACGCAGGGTCGGGCGGTGTGGGTGCTCGATGACATCACCCCGCTGCGCGAGGTCGATGCGGACCTGGCGGCGCAGCCCGCCGCCTTGCTGGCACCGGCCACCGCCATCCGCCTGCACGCCGACAACAACAAGGACACCCCGCTGCCGCCGGAGACGCCGATCGGCCACAACCCGCCCGACGGCGCGGTGATCGACTATTGGCTGGGGCCGCACACCCATGGCCCGGTGACGCTGCGCATCCTCGATGCGCAGGGCCATGTGCTGCGCAGCTTCGGCAGCGACGCCAAGCCGGAAGTCTTGCCCGCCGACCGCTACTTCGCCGCCGGCTGGGTCAAGCCGGTGCCGCCGCCCGCCGCCACGCCCGGCATGCACCGTTTCGTGTGGAACCTGCACCTGCCGCGTCCGCAGGCCATCCGCTACAGCTACAGCATCGCCGCCGTGTGGGGCCGCAACACGCCGCTGGAGCCGCGTGGCGCGCGCGTGCTGCCGGGCACCTACACCGTCGAGCTCAGCGCCGATGGCAGGACGTTGCGGCAACCCCTGACCGTCACCGAAGACCCGCGTGTGCGCGCGACGCCCGCCCAGTTGAACGCGCTGTTTGACTTCCAGCAACAGTTGGCCGCGGCCATGCACCAGTCCTATGCGAATGCCGGCCAGGTGCAGGCGGTGCTGCGCCAGCTCGACGCGCTGGCGCCGCGGCTGGCAGCGCACGCGCAGGCCGCGGTCGCCGCGCGGGTGCTGCGCGCGGCGCTGGTGCCGAAGAGCGGCACGCCGCCGCTGGCGACGCGTTTCGGGAAGGCCAACCGCGAACTGGCCGCGCTGGCCACCGACGCCGGCAGCGCCGACCGCGCGCCCACCGCCGCGCAACAGGCCGTGTACCGGCACGATGTGCGGGCCATCACCGCCGCCGGCAGCGACTGGGCGGCGATCCGGCGGGGGCCGCTGGCAGCGCTGGATGCCGCGCTGCGTGCCGCGCGGCTGCCGGTGCTCACGGTGCCGGCGGCGGATGTCGTGCGTGTGCAGCCGGGGCCGCAGGGCATGGATCTGCCGTGAACGGATGGCGATCCCGCCCCCGTACCGGGCGGGATCGCGGGACTGCCGCGCGCGGGATTTTCAAACCTCCAGCGAGGCGAGATCGCCCTTGCGCTCCAGCCAGGCCTTGCGCTCGGCGGCGCGTTTCTTGGCCAGCAACATGTCCATCAGCGCCGCGGTGCTGTCGCCCTCGTCCACCGTGAGCTGGACCAGCCGGCGCGTGTCGGGGTGGATGGTGGACTCGCGCAACTGCGCCGGGTTCATCTCGCCCAGGCCCTTGAAGCGGGTGACGTTGACCGCGCCGCGCATCTTCTCGCGCTCGATGCGCTCGAGCAGCGCGCGCTGCTCGTCCTCGTCCAGGCAATAGAACATCTGTTTGCCCACATCCACGCGGAACAGCGGCGGCATCGCCACGAACACGTGGCCCTCGCGCACCAGCGCCGGGAAATGGCGCACGAACAGCGCGGAGAGCAGGGTGGCGATGTGCAGACCGTCGGAATCGGCGTCGGCCAGGATGATGATCTTGCCGTAGCGCAGACCCTCGATCGAGGCGACGCCGGGGTCGCAGCCGATGGCCACCGCGAGGTCGTGCACTTCCTGGCTGGCCAGCACGGCGCCGGAGTCCACCTCCCAGGTGTTGAGGATCTTGCCGCGCAGCGGCAGGATGGCCTGGAACTCGCGATCGCGTGCCTGTTTGGCGCTGCCGCCGGCGGAGTCGCCCTCGACCAGGAACAGCTCGGTGCGCGCCAGGTCCTGGCTCTGGCAGTCGGCCAGCTTGCCGGGCAGGGCCGGGCCCTGGACCACCTTCTTGCGCACCACCTGCTTCTCGGCCTTCAGCCGCGCCGCGGCGCGCTCGATGGCTAGCTGCGCGATGCGTTCACCCGTCTCCACGTGCTGGTTGAGCCACAGGCTGAAGGCATCGTGCGCGCTGCCTTCCACCAGCGCCGCGGCGTCGCGCGAGGACAGCCGCTCCTTGGTCTGGCCGGCGAACTGCGGATCCCGGAGCCGCAGCGCGAGCACGTAGGCCACGCGATCCCAGACATCCTCGGGCGCCAGTTTCAGGCCGCGCGGCAGCAGGCTGCGCAGCTCGCAGAACTCGCGCAGCGCCGCGGTCAGACCGCTGCGCAGGCCGTTGACATGGGTGCCGCCCTGCGTGGTCGGGATGAGGTTGACGTAGCTCTCCTGCACCGGTTCGCCCGCGGGCAGCCAGGCCAGCGCCAGATCCAGCCGGCTGTCGGTGCGCACGGCCTGGTGCAGGAACAAGTCCGCCGGCAGGCGCTCCAGACCGGCCAACGCGCCGTCCAGGTAATCGGCCAGACCGTCGCTGTAACACCACTGTTCGTGCTCGCCGCTGGCTTCGTCGTGCAGGGTGACGGCGAGGCCCGCGCACAGCACGGCCTTGGCGCGCAGCAGATGGCGCAGGCGCGGCAGCGCGATGTGCGGACTGTCGAAGTATTTCGGTTCCGGCCAGAAACGCACGGTGGTGCCGGTGGTTTTTTTCGGCACGCTGCCGACCTGCCGCAGCGGAGAGGCGGGCGCGCCGTGCGCGAAGTCCATGCGGTATTCACTGCCCTCGCGGCGGATGCCGACCTCGACGCGGCTGGACAGGGCGTTCACCACCGACACGCCGACGCCGTGCAGGCCGCCCGCGAAGCTGTAGCTGCGGTCGGAGAATTTGCCGCCGGCGTGCAGGCGGGTCATGATCAGTTCGACGCCCGAGATGCCCTCCTCGGGGTGGATGTCCACCGGCATGCCGCGGCCGTCGTCGCCCACCTCGACCGAGCCGTCGGCGTGCACTGTCACCTCGACGCGGCTGGCGTAGCCTGCCAGCGCCTCGTCGACGGCGTTGTCGATCACCTCCTGCGCCAGATGATTGGGGCGCGTGGTGTCGGTGTACATGCCCGGGCGGCGCTGTACCGGCTCCAGACCGGTCAGTACCTCGATGTCGGCGGCGTTGTAGCGGCTGCTCATGGGAAACCGTGCGGAATGGACGCGGCAGGGTGGTGAGAAAGGCCGCGAGGGTCAAGCGGCCAGCGGTGCGCAACGCGCGTCCAGCCATTCGCGGTCGGCCCCGGACAGGCGCGGCGACAGCGTTTCCCGCACCCGTGCATGGTAGGCGTCCAGCCACGCCTGCGCTGCGGCGTCCAGCAGCGCGGCGCGCAGCGGGCGGGTGTCGAAGGGGCAGAGCGTCAGCGTCTCGAAGGCGAGGAAGGGGCCGAACTCGCCCTGTCCGGCCTCGACGGTCAGCGCCAGATTCTCGTGGCGGACGCCGTGGCGGCCGGGGCGGTACAGACCGGGTTCGATCGAGGTGACCATGCCCGGCTCCAGCGGCACCAGTGCGCCGCCCGGCAGCGGCGGGCGGATGCCCTGCGGGCCCTCGTGCACGTTGAGGAAATACCCCACCCCGTGGCCGGTGCCGTGGCCGTAGTCGCAGCCGGCCGCCCACAGCGGCGCGCGTGCCAGCGCGTCCAGCTGCGGGCCGCTGGCCCCGGCCGGGAAGCGCGCGCGGGAGAGCGCGATCATGCCGGCCAGCACGCGGCTGAAATCCTCCTGCTCCTGCGGCGTGGTTTCACCCAGCGCCCACACGCGGGTGATGTCGGTGGTGCCGCCGGCATACTGGCCGCCGGAGTCGACCAGCAGCAGTCCGCGCGGCGCGAGCGTCGCGTGCCGGCCGGGCGTGGCGCGATAGTGCGGCAGCGCGGCGTTGGCGCCATAGCCGGCGATGGTGGCGAAGCTGGGGCCGGCGAAGTCGGCCTCGCGCGCCCGCTCGCCGGTGACGAGGTCGTCCACGTCCAGTTCGGTCAAGCGCTGGCCGGCGCGCACGCGCGTGTCGATCTGGCGGAAGGCGCGCACCAGCGCGGCGCCGTCGCGCACCATCACTTCGCGCCAGTGTTCGATCTCGCAGGCGCTCTTGCGTGCCTTGGCGGCGGTGCTGGGGTTGCCCGCCTCGATACGCAGTACCCGTGCCGGCAGGCCGGCCAGGGTGGCCGCGGCCACGCGCGCGGGGTCGAACAGCAAGCGGGCGCCCGCGGGCAGCGCGGCCAGCGCCGCCGCGATGCCGGCGTAATCGGCGAGAGCGATGCCGTCGGTGGCCAGCGCGGCGGCCAGTTGCGCGTCGAGCTTGTGCGGCGGCACGAACAGCGTGGCGCGCTGCGCATCGACCAGCAGGTGCGCGAGGAACACCGGGTTGTATTCGACATCGCGGCCGCGCAGCAGGGTGAGCCAGGCGATGTCGTCGAGACTGCTGAGCAGATGATGCGTGGCGCCGGCCGCGGCCATGCGCCCGCGCAGGTCGGCCAGGCGCTGCGCGCGGGTGGCGCCGGCGTAGGCCTGCGCGTGCGCCCGCACCGGCGCGTCGGGCAGCGGCGGGCGGTCGTGCCAGAGCGCGGCCGGCAGATCCTCGGCCAGCAGGCCGATGCCGCCGGGTGCCAGCGCTTCGCGCAACGCGCGCTCGCCGGCCACGCTCAGCATGTCCGGCGCCACCGCCACCCGCGCGCCGTGCGGCAGCCGCGCCGCCAGCCAGGCCAGGTGCTCGGGCGCATGCGGCACGCGCTGGCGCATCAGCACGATGCCGCTGCCGGCCAGCTCGCGTTCGGCCTGCTCGAAGTAGCGGCTGTCGGTCCACAGCCCCGCGGCGCCGGCCGTGACCACCAGCGTGCCGGCCGAGCCGGTGAAGCCGGACAGCCACTCGCGCGTTTTCCAGCGTGCCGGCAGGTATTCGGACAGATGCGGATCGGCGGCGGGCACGATGCAGGCCGCCGCGCCGCGCTCCTGCAGGAGGGTGCGCAGCGCGGCGATACGGGAAGCGGGGCTCATAGCGGTGGCGGCTCGCGGGCGGAGGGGGCAACCGGTAAAGTATGGCTTTCCCGGAGCGACCGCTGCCATGACTCCCCTGATCTTCGTCACCGGTGGCGTGGTCTCCTCGCTGGGCAAGGGCATCGCCGCGGCCTCGCTGGCGTCCATCCTCGAGGCGCGCGGGCTGCGCGTCACGCTGATGAAGCTGGACCCGTACATCAACGTCGATCCGGGCACCATGAGCCCGTTCCAGCACGGCGAGGTCTACGTCACCGACGACGGCGCCGAGACCGACCTGGACCTCGGCCACTACGAGCGTTTCGTGCGCACGCGGCTGTCGGGCAGGAATTCCATCACCACCGGCAAGATCTACGAGGCGGTGATCCGCAAGGAGCGCCGCGGCGACTACCTGGGCGCCACCGTACAGGTGATTCCGCACATCACCGACGAGATCAAGCGCGTCATCGACGAGGCTACGCGCGGTTTCGACGTGGCGCTGGTGGAGATCGGCGGCACCGTGGGCGACATCGAGTCGCTGCCGTTCCTCGAGGCCATCCGCCAGTTGCGCATCGAGCGCGGCGCTGAAAAGTGCCTGTTCATGCACCTGACGCTGGTACCCTTCATCCGCGCCGCCGGCGAGATCAAGACCAAGCCGACCCAGCATTCGGTCAAGGAACTGCGCTCGATCGGTATCCAGGCCGACGTGCTGCTGTGCCGTTCCGAGCAGCCGCTGCCGGAGGGCGAGCGGCGCAAGATCGCGCTGTTCACCAACGTGCCGGAACGCGCGGTGATCAGCGCGGTGGACGTGGAGGTCATCTACGAGCTGCCGCTGTGGCTGCACCAGCAGGGGCTGGACGAGATCGTCGTCGGGCAGCTGCGCCTGCCGGCGCGCGCGGCCGATCTGTCGGAATGGGAAACCACGGTGGCGGCGGTCAAGCATCCGCGCGACAGCGTCGAGATCGCCATCGTCGGCAAATACGTCGAGCACAAGGACGCGTACAAGTCGCTGGGCGAGGCGCTGCGCCACGGCGGCATCCGCCAGGGGACGCGCGTCGATCTCAACTGGATCGATTCCGAGCGCATCGAGGCCGAAGGCGCCGGGCGCGTGCTGGCCGGCGCCGACGCCATCCTGGTGCCGGGCGGTTTCGGCAAGCGCGGCTTCGAGGGCAAGGTGCAGGCGGCGCGCTACGCGCGCGAGCACAAGGTGCCGTACTTCGGCATCTGTTACGGCATGCACGCCGCGGTGGTGGATTTCGCGCGTCACGTGGCCGGACTGGAAGGCGCCGACTCCAGCGAGAACGACACGCGCACGCCGCATCCGGTGATCGCGCTGATCACCGAATGGACCACCGCCAGCGGCGGCGTGGAGCGGCGCAGCAGCGATTCCGACCTCGGCGGCACCATGCGCCTGGGCGCGCAGGAGTGCCGGCTAGCGCCGGGAACCCTGGCGCGCGAGCTGTACGGCCAGGAGGTGATCCGCGAACGCCATCGCCACCGGTACGAGTTCAACAACACCTATCAGCAGCAGTTCGCCGATCTCGGCCTGGTGATGGCCGGCAAGAGCATGGACGGCCTGCTGGTGGAAATCGTCGAACTGGCCGCACAGCGCCATCCGTGGTTTCTCGGCTGCCAGTTCCACCCCGAGTTCACCTCCACGCCACGCGACGGCCACCCGCTGTTTATCGGTTTCGTGCGCGCGGCGCGCGAGCACAAACAGCTGCGCGAGGCGCCGCGGCTGGCACAGGGGCAGGTGGCATGAGTGCGGTTCCCGTTGCGGAGCGTGGATTCCGTCCATGCCATGGCCGGGATGGCTCCGGGGCGCCGGCATGAGGCTGTGCGGGTTCGAGGCGGGGCTGGAATGGCCGCTGTTCCTGATCGCCGGGCCCTGCGTGGTGGAGTCGCTGCAGTTGCAGTTGGACGTGGCCGGCCAACTCAAGGAGATCACCGCGCGGCTGGGCGTGCCCTTCATCTTCAAATCCAGCTTCGACAAGGCCAACCGCACCTCGGGCACCAGCTTCCGCGGCCCCGGTCTGCAGGCTGGGCTCAGGGTGCTGGCCGAGGTGAAGCGCCAGATCGGCGTGCCGGTGCTGACCGACGTGCACGAGTACACGCCCATCGCCGAGGTGGCCGAGGTGGCCGACGTGCTGCAGACCCCGGCGTTCCTGGTGCGGCAGACCGATTTCATCCGCAACGTGTGCGCGGCCGGCCGGCCGGTCAACATCAAGAAGGGGCAGTTCCTCTCGCCTTGGGACATGCAGCCGGTGGTGGAGAAGGCCCGGTCCACCGGCAACGCGCAGATCCTCGTCTGCGAGCGCGGTGCCAGCTTCGGCTACAACAACCTGGTCTCCGACATGCGCGGCCTGGCGGTGATGCGCGCCACCGGCTGTCCCGTGGTGTTCGACGCTACCCATTCGGTGCAGTTGCCCGGCGGTCGCGGCGACCGTTCGGGCGGCCAGCGCGAGTTCGTGCCGGTGCTGGCGCGCGCCGCGGTGGCGGCCGGCATCAGCGGCCTGTTCGCCGAGACCCATCCCGACCCCGAGCACGCGCTGTCGGACGGCCCCAATGCCTGGCCGCTGGACCGTATGGCGGCACTGCTCGAAGTGCTGGTGGAGCTGGACCGCAGCGTGAAGCGCGCCGGCTTTATCGAAGACACCCTCTGAACCCCGACCCGCGAGGACCTCGCCCCATGACCCGTATCCGCAGCCTGCACGCCCGTGAGATCCTCGATTCGCGCGGCAATCCCACCCTCGAGGCCGAGGTCGTGCTGGACGGCGGCGCCTGCGGGCGCGCCGCGGTGCCCAGCGGCGCCTCCACCGGCACCCGCGAGGCGGTCGAACTGCGTGACGGCGACAAGGCGCGCTACGGCGGCAAGGGCGTGCGCGGCGCGGTGGCCCACGTCGACGGCGAGATCGCGCGTGCGCTGGCCGGCTTCGACGCGGCCGACCAGGCCGGCCTGGACCACCGCCTGATCGAGCTGGACGGCACCCCCAACAAGGGCCGCCTGGGCGCCAACGCCACCCTGGGCGTTTCGCTGGCGGCGGCACGCGCGGTGGCGGCCGCGCGCGGCGTCGAACTCTGGCAGCACCTGGCGCAGGGCGCAGCGGTGCACCTGCCGGTGCCGCAGATGAACGTCATCAACGGCGGCGTGCATGCGGACAACACGCTGGACATGCAGGAATTCATGATCGTCCCCGCCGGGCTGCCCGGTTTCGGCGAGGCGCTGCGCGCCGGCGCCGAGACCTTCCATGCGCTGAAATCGGTGCTGAAAGCGCGCGGCCTCTCCACCGCGGTGGGCGACGAGGGCGGCTTCGCGCCCGACCTGCGCTCGCACGAAGAAGCGCTGGAGACCATCCTCGAAGCCATCCACAAAGCCGGCTACCGCCCCGGCCGGGACATCTTCCTGGCGCTCGATCCGGCCGCCTCCGAATTCTTCGAGGACGGCGTCTACCACCTCGCCGGCGAGGGGCGGCGGCTGCGGCCCGAGCACATGGCCGAACTGTACGAGCTGTGGGTCGATCGCTATCCCGTCGTCTCCATCGAGGATCCCATGGCCGAAGGCGACGAGGCGGGCTGGAAGCACATCACCGCCCGCCTGGGGGAGCGCGTGCAACTGGTGGGCGACGACAACTTCGTCACCAACCCGGCCATCTTCCGCGCCGGCATCACCGCCGGCATCGCCAACGCCATTCTGATCAAGCTCAACCAGATCGGCACGCTCAGCGAAACGCTGGAAACCCTGCGCATCGCGCAGCAGGCCGGCTATGCGGCGGTCATCTCGCACCGCTCGGGCGAAACCGAGGACACCTTCATCGCCGATCTGGCGGTGGCTTCCAGCGCGACGCAGATCAAGACCGGCTCGCTGTGCCGCAGCGACCGCATCGCCAAGTACAACCAGCTGCTGCGCATCGAGGGGGCGCTGGGCGCGCAGGCTCGCTACCGCGGACTGGCCGCCTTCCCGCGCGTGCGCGCCTGAGCCGCGATGTGGCGCTGGCTCGCGCTGCTGCTGCTGGCCCTGGCGGTGTTCCTGCAACTGCGTCTGTGGCTGGGCGCGGGCGGCATGCGCGAGGTGCATGCGCTGCGCGCCCAGGTACAGGCGCAGCAGCAGCAGAACGAGCGGTTGCGCAAGCGCAATGCGCTGCTGGAAGCCGAGGTGGCCGATCTCAAGAGCGGCACCCACGCCATCGAAGCGCACGCGCGCTCCGAGCTGGGGCTGATCAAGCCGGGCGAGACCTTCTACCAGGTGGTGCCGACACAGCCTGCCGGAGCGGCCAGTGCCGGCCGCTGAGCGCGCGGCCTGCTGGTGCGTGGTGCCGGCGGCCGGGCAGGGCGCGCGCATGGGCGCGTCGGTGCCCAAGCAGTACCTGGAGATCGCCGGGCACAGCGTGCTGCTGCATACCCTGATGCGGCTGGCGCGGCATCCGCGCATCGCCGGGCTGGTGGTGGCGCTGGCGCGGGACGATGCGCGCTGGCCGGGTCTCGAGCACCTCGAAGGCAAGCCGGTGCGCACCGCGGTGGGCGGCGACGAGCGCGCCGACTCGGTGCTGGCGGGCCTGCGGGCCTTGCCGGCAGTAATTGCCGCGGAGCAACCGGTGCTGGTGCACGACGCCGCGCGCCCGCTGCTGCGCGCCGCGGATATCGACCGCCTGCTCGATGCCGGGGCGGATTGTGCGGACGGCGCCGTGCTGGCCGCGCCGGTGCGCGACACGCTCAAGCGCGCAGATGCGGACGGGCACATCGCCGCCACCGAGCCGCGCGCGGGCCTGTGGCGGGCGCTGACGCCGCAACTGGCGCCGCGCGGCGTGCTGGAGCGCGCGCTGCTCGACGCGGCCGCGGCCGGGGTGCTCCTCACCGACGAGGCGATGGCGCTGGAGCGTATCGGCCTGCGGCCGATACTGGTCGAGGGCCATGAGGACAATCTCAAGATCACCACGCCCGCTGATCTGGCCTACGCCGGATTCTGGCTGGCGCGCCACCCCTGATGCCGCCGGCGCTGCCGCGGCGCGCGCCGCGCCGCTAAGCTGTCGGCTCGCGCGGCCCCCGCGCCAGTCACGGCAGCGACATGCACAGCATCCGCATCGGACAGGGCATCGACGTGCACGCCTTCGGCCCCGGCGACCATGTCGTGCTGGGCGGCGTGCGCATCGCCCACGATCGCGGCGTGGTCGCGCATTCGGACGGCGACGTGGTGATCCACGCGTTGTGCGATGCACTGCTGGGCGCGCTGGCGCTGGGCGATATCGGCCGGCATTTCCCGCCCGCCGACGCGCGCTGGCGTGGTGCCGACAGCCGGCAGTTCCTGCGCGCGACGGCGGCGTTGATGCGCGAGGCGGGCTGCCGTCTCGGCAATGCCGACATCACGGTGATCGGCGAGGCGCCGAAGATCGCGGCGCACACCGCGGCCATGCGCGCGCTTCTGGCCGCCGACCTGGACTGCGCGCAGGAGCAGATCAGCGTCAAGGCCACTACCAGCGAACGGCTGGGCTTCACCGGACGCGGCGAGGGCATTGCCGCGCAGGCCGTGGTGTTGCTGCTGGCGGCGCCTTGAACGCGGCCGCCGCGCCGGCCGGTCCGATCCCGCTGCCACGCGCGGGCGGGGCGCCGCCGTTGCGCGGCAGCCTGCGCGCGTGCCCCGAGGACTTCGCGGTCGAGGAAGTGTTGGGCTACGGTGCCGACGGCGCCGGCGAGCACGTGCTGTTGAGCGTGCAGAAGCGGGACGCCAATACCGCCTGGGTGGCGCAGCAGTTGGCGCGCTTCGCCGGCGTGGACGCCCGTGCGGTGGGCTGGGCTGGCCGCAAGGACCGCCATGCGCTGACCGCGCAGAGCTTCAGCGTGCACCTGCCGGGCCGGGCCGATCCCGACTGGTCGAAGCTGGACGTGCCCGGCGTGCGGGTGCTGGCGGCGCAGCGCCACGGCCGCAAACTCAAGCGCGGGGCGCTGGCCGGCAACCGTTTCGTGCTGCGCATCCGCGCGGTACAGGGTGACGCCACCGCCGCGGAGGAGCGGCTGCGGCGGATGCAGGCGCAGGGCGTGCCCAATTATTTCGGCGTGCAGCGGTTCGGTCACGGCGGCGACAACCTCGAGGCTGCGCGCCGCCTGTTCGCCGGTGCGCGCGTGCCGCGCGCCCGGCGCGAGCTGCTGCTGTCGGCGGCGCGCGCGCACCTGTTCAACGCCGTGCTGGCCGCGCGCGTGCGGGACGGTAGTTGGCAGCGCGGATTGCCCGGCGAACTGTGGGCGCTGGCCGGATCGCGCGCGTGGTTCGGCCCGCAGGCGCCCGACGACACGCTGGCGCGGCGGCTGGCGGCATTCGACATCGCCCCCTCGGGACCGCTGTGGGGCGCCGGCTCCAGTCCGGCCGGTGCGGACTGCGCGCGGCTCGAGGACGCCCTCGCCGCGACGCACGCCGATCTGGCCGCAGGCCTGGCCGGCGCCGGCCTGGAACATGCCCGTCGTGCGTTACGTCTGGATCTGCGCGGCCTGGCCTGGCGCTGGATCGATGCGAACCTGGAGTTGCGTTTCGCGTTGCCGCCCGGCGCCTACGCGACCGCGGTGGCGCGCGAACTGCTGGAGGACGCGGAAGCGGACGCCGCGGACGACGACGGGTGAGCGTGCTCAGCGGCGCGCCAGCAACACCAGGGTGGCGCCGCTGCCGCCCTGGCCGGCGCGGGCCGAGGCATAGGCGATCACCTCGCGGCGCCGGCGCAGCAGATGCGCGGTGAGCACCTTCAGCACCGGCCCCCTGCTGCCCGAACGCAGCCCTTTGCCGTGGATCACCTTGACGCAACGCAGCCCCGCGCGCCGGCTCTCCTCGAGGAACCGCAGCAGCAGGGCGCCGGCCTCGTCGGCGCGCAGGTGGTGCAGATCGATCTCGTCCTGCACACTGAACTCGCCGCGGCGCAGCCGCTGCAGCAGCCGCGGCGGGTGCCCCTCGCGCAGGTGCAGCAGTTCCTCGCCCACCTCCAGCAGCGCCGGATCGAAGCGGCCGGTCAGCAGTTCGTCCAGTACGGCGTTCTCGTCGGCGGCCGCCATGTGCGCGCGCGGCGGCGGCGGCGGCGGACGCGGCGGCGGCGCCTGCTGCGGCAGTTCGCGCACCGCGCCCACGGCGCTGCGGAACAGCGCGGCGGCCTCGGCGGGGGTTTCGCGCGGGCGCCCGGGCGACGGCATGCGCACAGGCTAGCAGCGACGGCGTGAACCCTGTGCAGTCACGGAGCGACTGCTAGACTTCGGTGCATCGCGCGCTGCGCGGATCGAGCCCGGCACTACCGCATGCACGTACTGGTCAGCAACGACGACGGCGTGGACGCCCGCGGCATCCATGTACTCGCCCGGCATCTGGCGTCGCTGGGCCGCGTCAGCGTGGTGGCGCCCGATCGCGATCGTTCCGGCGCCAGCAATTCGCTGACGCTGGACCAGCCGATCCGCGCCCTGCGCATGGAGGACGGCCGCTTCCGCGTTGCCGGCACCCCGACCGACTGCGTGCACCTGGCGCTCTCCGGCCTGCTGGACGACGACCCGGACATCGTCGTCTCCGGCATCAACAACGCCGGCAACCTGGGCGACGATGTCATCTACTCGGGCACGGTGTCGGCGGCGATGGAAGGGCGTTTCCTGGGCCTGCCGGCGATCGCGGTTTCGCTGGTGACGGCCGACCACATCGGCACCTACTACGACACCGCGGCCGAGGCGGTGCTGCGCATCGTGCGCCGCCTGCGCACGCAGCCGCTGCCGGCCGACACCATCCTCAACGTGAACGTGCCCGACCGACCCTGGCGCGAGCTGGCCGGTTTCGAGGTCACCCGCCTGGGCCGGCGCCACCGGGCCTCGCCCTGCCTGCGCAGCGACGACCCGCGCGGCCAGCCGATATGGTGGATCGGCCCGGCCGGTGACGCCGAGGACGACGGTCCTGGCACCGACTTCAATGCGGTGCGTCGCGGCTGCGTGTCGGTGACGCCCATCCAGGTGGACCTGACGCGCTACCAGGCCCTGGAGACGGTGGCGCAGTGGATCTCCGGCCTCGAGGCCGATCTGCCGCGCGCCGGTTCGCAATGAGCGGGCATCACGCGCCGACGCTGGACGCCGGCGGACAGGGGCTGACCTCGCAGCGCGCGCGCGACCGCCTGGTGGCCACGCTGCGCGCCGAGGGCATCGTCGATCCGCGCGTGCTGGAGGTGATGCGCACGCTGCCGCGCCATGCCTTCGTCGACGAGGCGCTGGCCGCGCGCGCCTACGAGAACACCGCGCTGCCGATCGGCCTCGGCCAGACCATCTCGCAGCCCTGGATCGTCGCGCGCATGACCGAGGCGCTGCTGGAACACGGCACGCCGGCCAAAGTGCTCGAGATCGGCACCGGATCGGGTTACCAGGCGGCGGTGCTGGCGCGGCTGGTGCCGGCGGTGTACTCGGTGGAGCGTATCGAGGAACTGCTGCGCCAGGCGCGCCGGCGCTTCCGCGCCATGAAGCTGGAAAACATCCGCACCCGCCACGACGACGGCATGCTGGGCTGGCCCGCGGAAGCGCCCTATGACGCCATCGTCCTCACCGCTGCGGGCGAGCTGCCGCCGCCGGAACTGCTGGCCCAGTTGGCGCCGGGTGGCATCGTGCTGGGGCCGTTCGGGCCGCCCAGCGGCCAGCGCCTGCTGCGCCTGCGCGCCGGCGCCGGGGGCCATCTGCAGCGCGAGGATCTCGGCGCCGTCAGTTTCGTGCCGCTGCTGGCCGGGACGCGCTGATGCGCCTGTTCGCCGGGCTTTACGCGCGCGCGCTGGCGTGGTCGCGGCATCCGCACGCCGAACGCTACCTGGCCGGTCTCAGTCTGGCGGAAGCCTTCGCGTTTCCGGTCGCCCCCGAACTGATGCTGGCCCCGATGTGCCTCGCCCGGCCGCAGCGCGGACTGCGCTACGCCAGCGTCAGCCTGGCGTTCTCGCTGATCGGTTCGCTGATCGGCTATGCGCTGGGCCAGTACGCTTTCGACGCGCTGCAACCCCTGCTGCTGCGGCTGGGCTGGCTGACGTCCATCGAACATCTGGTGGCCAGCTTGCGCGTGGACGTGACGCAGCATCCGTGGACCGCCTTCTGGCTACTGGTGCTGGCCGGCTTCACGCCGGTGCCCCTGAAGCTGTTCACCTGGGCTTCCGGCATCGTCGGCGTGCCGCTGCCGGCGTTCCTGGCCGGCATGGCGGTGGGGCGCGGCAAGCGCGTATATCTTCTGGCGTTGATGCTGCGCTGGCTGGGTCCGCGGGCCGAACGTTTCCTGGCGCGCTGGGTCGAATGGCTGGGCTGGGGCGCGGTGGGCGCCCTGGCGCTGGCCGCCGCCTGGTTCGGCTTCACCTGAGGTCCGCATGCGACGTCGAACGCTTCCGCGCCTGCTGCCGGCCGCCGCCGCGCTCCTGCTGCTGGCGGCCTGTTCGACCGAACCGCGCGTGATCGCGGTGCGCAGCTACCAAGCGCCGCCGCCCGCGCCGGCCCGGCAGCACCCGGAGCGCCCGGGTTACTACCGCGTCGTGGCGGGCGACACGCTCTACAGCATCGCCTTCCGGCACCAGATGGACTACCGCGAGCTGGCGCGCATCAACGGCATCGGCCCGCCCTATACGATCTATCCGGGCCAGGAGCTGCGTCTGCGCGGCTCGGCGCCACCTCCGGCGCCATTCGTCCCCGCGCCGGCGACGCCCCGTGCCGGGGGAAGTGCACCGCCGCCTGCGGGCGTCGCATCCTCGGCGGCCGTCGCGACCGTTGCGTCCACACCCGGCGTGCCGGCCTCCGCCGGCAGCGGTACCGCGGCCTGGCCGGCCCCACCGCCGGGCATGCCCGGCGAGGCCGCATCGGCACCACCGGCACCCGCCGCCGGTGCCATGGCACCCGCCGGCCCGACGCGAACGGTGGACGGCATCCGCTGGCGCTGGCCCGCCGAAGGCCGGCTGCTGCAGGGCTTCCAGGCCGACCAGCCCGGTCGCCAGGGAGTGGACATCGGCGGGCACATGGGCCAGCCGGTCTACGCCGCCGCCTCCGGCGTGGTGGTGTACAGCGGCAGCGGCCTCACCGGCTACGGCGAGCTGGTGATCATCAAGCACAACGACGAGTTCCTCTCCGCCTACGGCCACAACAGCGTGCGGCTGGTCAAGGAAGGCCAGCACGTGGTCGCCGGGCAGCAGATCGCCGAGATGGGCAACACCGGCGCACCGCGTGTGGAACTGCACTTCGAGATCCGCCGCAACGGCCAGCCGCTGGACCCGCTGGACTTCCTGCCGCGGCGCTGAGCGCCCGCCGGCGGAACCTCGCGACGTGCCCGATGGGTCCGGCATGCGCCGCGGCCCGTCCCGCCGCGGCCGGGGATCCGTCTGTGGTTTCCACGCCGTTCAGCCCGGCAGCATGAACGCCGCGGCCACGCGGCGGCCCTCGTCGGAGATCACCATGTAGGTGCGCGCACAGGCCGCGTTGTGCATCACCTCCACGCCGATGCCGCGCGCCAGCAGCGGCGCCAGCACGAGCGGGCGCGGAAACACCTGGCTCACGCCGGTACCCAGCAGCACGACTTCCGGGTCCAGGTCGAGCAGCACCGAGAGGTGCCCGGGCTCCAGTTCGGCGGCGTTGCGCACCGGCCAATGCTCGATGCAGCGCTCGCGGCAGAGCACGAAGCTGTGGTCCAGTTCCCGGTCCACCACGGTGATCGAGGTGGCGCCGACGTGGCGCACGAACAGCCAGTTGCCGGGCCTCTGCAGCGCCAGTTCCATCAGCGCGGCAGCGCCAGCCGGGTCGCTTCGGGGTTGCGCCGGTACAGGCTGGCCACGTGGCCGACGTGCTGGACCAGTTCCGCGCCGCTGCCGGCCAGCAAGGCCTCGAGTTGCTGCCGGCGCTGGTCGCGGCCGCTGCCGGCCAGGCGCACCTTGACCAGCTCGTGGTGATCCAGCGCGATGCCCAGTTCCTGCAGCAGCGCCGGCGTCACGCCGCGCCCGCCCAGTTGCACGACCGGCCGCAGGGCGTGCGCGAGGCCGCGCAGATAGCGGGTTTGCGAAGAGGACAATGCCATCGCCGGGGACCGGGAAAACGGGGTGGCGGGCCATCAAAGGTATCATGGACGTCCGTATCCCGAGTGGTCTTCGCGTGAACCGCAGCAGGAGCAGCGCGCGCTGGTTGCGTGAGCATTTTGCAGATCCCTATGTGCGCAAGGCGCAGGCCGAAGGCTGGCGTTCGCGCTCCGCGTTCAAGCTCAGCGAACTGGTCGGCCGCGACCGCCTGCTGAAGCCGGGCATGGTCGTGGTGGACCTCGGCGCGGCGCCGGGAGGCTGGACGCAGGTGGTACGCGCGCAGCTGGGCGACCGCGGGCGGGTGCTCGCGCTGGACGTGCTGCCGATGCAGGGCATTGCCGGCGTGGAGGTGCTGCAGGGCGATTTTCGCGATCCAGCGGTGCTGGCGCGGCTGCAGGCACTGCTGCGTGGCAGCCGCGTCGACCTTGTGCTTTCCGACATGGCCCCCAACATGAGCGGCGTGGCGGTTGCCGATCAGGCGCGCGCCATGGAACTCGCCGAACGGGCGCTGGACTTCGCCCGGGACTGGCTGCAGCCGCAAGGCAGCTTTCTGGTGAAGCTGTTCCAGGGCGCGGGATTCGACGAATTCGTCCGCGACTTGCGCGCCACCTTTGCGCGCGTGAGTATGCGCAAGCCGAAGGCCTCGCGCGCCCGTTCGCGCGAGGTTTATGCACTGGCTGCCACCCTCAGGGCCGCGGTGCCGGGAGTGAGTGATGAGCGACATGGCTAAGAATCTGGTGTTGTGGCTGGTGATCGCGGTGGTCCTGCTCGCCGTGTTCCAGTCGTTCGCGCCTTCCGGAAGCGGCACCCAGCCGATGAGCTACACCGAGTTCGTGCAGCAGGTCGACAGCGGCAACGTGGCCGCGGTGCGCATCGGCTCGGGACTGCCGCCGGTCATCACCGGCAAGCTGCGCGACGGCAGCGCATTGCGCACGGTGGCGCCCGCCTACGACGATCAGCTGGTTTCGCGACTGCTCAAGCACGACGTGCAGGTCACCCAGCAGCCGCAGGAGAGCGGCGGGCTGCTGTGGCGCTTCATCTTCGATGGCCTGCCGTTGCTGCTGTTCATCGGCATGATGATCTGGTTCATGCGGCAGATGCAGTCCGGCGGCGGCGGCCGCGGTGCGATGTCGTTCGGACGTTCGCGCGCCAAGCTGCAGGGCGAGGACCAGGTCAAGGTCACTTTCGCCGACGTGGCCGGCTGCGACGAAGCCAAAGACGATGTGCGCGAACTGGTCGATTTCCTCAAGGATCCCTCCAAGTTCCAGAAGCTGGGCGGGCGCATCCCGCGCGGCGTGCTGATGGCCGGGCCGCCGGGGACCGGCAAGACCCTGCTGGCCAGGGCCATCGCCGGCGAGGCCAAGGTGCCGTTCTTCTCGATTTCCGGCTCCGACTTCGTCGAAATGTTCGTCGGCGTGGGCGCGGCGCGCGTTCGCGACATGTTCGAACAGGCCAAGAAGCACGCCCCCTGCATCATCTTCATCGACGAGATCGACGCCGTCGGCCGCCATCGCGGCGCCGGACTGGGCGGCGGTCACGACGAGCGCGAGCAGACGCTCAACCAGTTGCTGGTGGAGATGGACGGATTCGAGGGCAACGAAGGCATCATCGTCATCGCCGCCACCAACCGCCCGGACGTGCTCGACCCGGCGCTGCTGCGCCCGGGCCGTTTCGACCGCCAGGTGTTCGTCACCCTGCCCGACCTGCGCGGCCGCGAGCAGATCCTCAAGGTGCACATGCGCAAGGTGCCGGTGGGCAGCGATGTCGATGCGCACATCATCGCGCGCGGCACGCCGGGTTTTTCGGGTGCGGATCTGGCCAATCTGGTCAACGAAGCGGCGCTGTTCGCCGCGCGCGAGGATTCGCGCGATGTGCGCATGGACCACTTCGAGCGCGCCAAGGACAAGATCATGATGGGCGCCGAGCGCCGCTCGATGATCATGACCGAGGACGAGAAGCGGCTCACCGCGTACCACGAGTCTGGGCACGCCATCGTCGGGCTCAGCGTGCCCGATCACGATCCGGTGCACAAGGTCACCATCATCCCGCGCGGGCGCGCACTGGGAGTCACCATGTTCCTGCCCGAGCAGGACCGCTACAGTCACAGCAAGACCCATCTGGAAAGCCGTCTGGCCAGCCTGTTCGGCGGCCGCGTGGCCGAAGAGCTGATCTTCGGCGCGGAGAAGGTCACCACCGGCGCCAGCAACGACATCCAGCGCGCCACCCAGCTGGCGCGCGACATGGCCACCAAGTACGGCCTCAGCGAGGAGCTGGGACCGATGACCTATGGCGAGGAAGAGGACGAGGTGTTCCTGGGCCGTTCGGTGACCCAGCACAAGCAGGTCTCCGAGGCCACCACGCGGCGCATCGACGAAGTCGTGCGCAACACCATCGATACCGCCTACGCCCGCGCCCGCCGCATCCTCACCGACAACATGGACAAGCTGCATGCGATGGCGGCGGCGCTGATGCAGTACGAAACCATCGACCGCGGACAGATCGCCGCGATCATGGAAGGCCGCGATCCCGGCCCGCCCAGTGACTGGCGCGCGCACGACGGCAGCAGTGCCGGCGGCGATGGCGGCAGCGCCGCCGCCACTGGCGGCACGCTCAAGCCCGGCGAGGGCATCGCGCGGCCCGCGCCGCAGGCCTGAGCGGCCCCGCCGCCATCCGCCTGCCAGGCCCACGCCGGCCACAGGTCCCCGTTCTTCGCCTGCGGCGGCCGGCATGACATGATGCGGCCATGGCGGGCGACCCGCGCGTCCGCCCGCACCCCAGCCATGTTCGACACCACGCCACAACTCGACTGCGCCGGCCGCACGCTGCGGCTGGATCGTGTGCGTGTGATGGGAGTCCTCAATGTCACGCCCGATTCCTTTTCGGACGGCGGTGCGCATGCCGATCCCGCAGCCGCGGTGGCGCACGGCCTGCGCCTGGCGGAAGAGGGCGCCGACCTGGTGGACGTCGGCGGTGAATCCACCCGGCCCGGGGCCGCTGCGGTGGCGCCCGGGGAGGAACTGCGCCGCGTGGTGCCGGTGATCGAACGGCTGGCCCGCGAGACGGCATTGCCGATCAGCGTCGATACGTCGCATCCGGAGGTGATGCGCGCCGCGGTCGCGGCGGGTGCCGGTCTGGTCAACGACGTGCGCGCGCTGCGCCTGGCCGGCGCCCTGGAAACCGCGGCCGCCCTGGGCGTGCCGGTGTGCGTGATGCACATGCAGGGTGAGCCGGGAGACATGCAGGCGGCGCCGCACTATGCCGACGCGGTCGACGAGGTGCATCGTTTCCTGGCCGACCGCGTGCTGGCCTGCGAGTTCGCGGGGATTCCGAAGTCGCGCGTGCTGGTGGACCCGGGCTTCGGTTTCGGCAAGACGCTCGAGCACAACCTGGCCCTGCTGCGCGCGCTGCGGCGTTTTACCGGCCTGGGCGCCGGGCTGCTGGTCGGGCTGTCGCGCAAGTCGATGATCGGCGCGCTGACCGGCCGCAGCGAGCCGGCCGCGCGCGCCACGGGATCGGTGGTCGCGGCGGTGCTGGCGGCGCAGCGCGGGGCCTGCATCGTGCGCGTGCATGACGTGGCCGCCACGCGCGAGGCGCTGGCGGTCTGGCAGGCGGTGGCGGAAGAACCGCCGCCAGTGCGGCGCGGATCCGCGCCGGGCGCGGCCGCGTCACGTCGCGATGACGATGACTGACACCGCCGCCGCCGCCTCGTGTCCGGGCCGTCGGCGCTAAGCTGCGCACGCGCGGCCGCGAACGAACGCCATGCCCGAATCCACCGCTTCCGGTACCCGCTCCCGCCGTTACTTCGGCACCGACGGCATCCGCGGCCGCGTCGGCGAATGGCCGATCAGCGCCGATTTCATGCTGCGGCTTGGCCAGGCGGCCGGCCGCGTGCTGACGCGTGTGCGGCCTGGTGCGGTGCTGATCGGCAAGGACACGCGCATCTCCGGATACATGTTCGAGGCGGCGCTGGAGGCGGGCCTGGTCGCCGCCGGCTGCGACGTGCGCCTGCTGGGCCCGATGCCGACCCCGGCGGTGTCGTGGCTGACTCGCGAACTGGGCGCCAGCGCGGGCATCGTCATCAGCGCCTCGCACAATCCGTTCGAGGACAACGGCGTCAAGTTCTTCGGTGCCGATGGCGGCAAGCTCGACGATGCCGTGGAGCGCGCCATCGAGGAAGAGCTGGAGCAGCCGTTCAGCACGGTGGACGCGCGGGCACTCGGCAAGGCACGGCGCGTGCCCGATGCCGCGGCCCGCTACGAAGCCTTCTGCCTGGGCAGCGTCGGATCCGGTTTCCGCCTGGACGGGATGGAGCTGGTGCTCGACTGCGCGCATGGTGCGACCTACCGCATCGCCCCGCGCGTGTTCGCCGCGCTGGGCGCGCGGGTCCACGCCATCGGGGCGGCACCGGACGGCTGCAACATCAACGACGGCGTCGGCTCCACGCAGCCGCTGGCGCTGCAGGAGACGGTGCGCGCGCGCGGTGCCGATCTCGGCATTGCTTTCGACGGCGACGGCGACCGCGTGTTGATGGTCGACCGCGGGGGCCGGCTGGCCGACGGCGATGATCTGCTGTACGTGCTGGCGCGCGACCGCGCCGCGCACGGGCAACTGCGCGGGCCGGTGGTGGGCACGCTGATGAGCAACGAGGCGCTGGCGCGCGCGGTGGCGGCCCTGGGAGTGCCGTTCCTGCGCGCGGATGTCGGTGACCGTCACGTGCGGCGGCTGCTGTGCGAGCACGGTGGCCTGCTGGGCGGTGAGGCCTCCGGCCATCTGCTGTGTCTGGACCGCGCCGGCACCGGCGACGGCCTGGTCGCCGCGCTGGCCGTGCTGGAGGCGCTGGCGCGTGCCGGCCAGGGGCTCGATGAGGCGGTGCGCGAGCTGGACAAATGGCCGCAGCGCCTGCTCAACGTGCGCGTACACGGCGACGCGCGCGATGTGCTGCAGGCCGCCAGCGTGCGCGCGGCGCTGGCCGAGGCGGAGCAGGCCCTGGCCGGCCGCGGTCGCGTGGTACTGCGCGCTTCGGGTACCGAGCGGATGGTGCGGGTCACCGTGGAGGCGCGCGATGCGCGAACGGTCGATCGGCTGGCGGCGCAGCTTGCCGAAACCGTACGACTGGCCGCTGGTTCGGACATCGCCAAGCAGGTGCCGCCATGAAACAGATCCCCACCCTCGACATCCGCCGCTACGACAGCGACCGCGCGGCGTTCGTGACCGAGATCGGCGCGACCTGCCGCACATTCGGCTTCTGCTGCATCACCGGGCACGGCATCGACGCTGCCCTGATCGAGCGCGCCTACGCGGCTTTCCGGCAGTTTTTCGCGCTGCCCGAGGCGGTGAAGATGCAGTACCACGTGCCGGGCGGCGGCGGCGCGCGCGGCTACACGCCCTTCGGCATCGAAACCGCCAAGGACAGCCGCTATCCCGATCTCAAGGAGTTCTGGCACATCGGGCGCGAGATCCCGCGCGATTCGCGTTACGCGCCGATCATGCCGCCCAACCTGTGGCCGCGCGAGGTGCCCGGCTTCCGCGCCGCGGGCTACGCGCTGTACCAGGCGCTGGACGAACTGGGCGCCCGCGTGTTGCGCGCGCTGGCGCTGCACATCGGCCTGCCCGAGCGCTGGTTCGACGACAAGATCGACCAGGGCAACTCGATTCTGCGTCCCATCCATTACCCGCCCATCACCACCCCGGAGATCCCCGACGTGCGCGCGGGTGCGCACGAGGACATCAATTTCATCACCCTGCTGGTGGGCGCCAGCGCCGCCGGGCTGGAGGTGCTGACATGCGAAGGCGGGTGGCTGCCGATCACCACGGCGGGAGACGCCAT
>JAJYTR010000039.1 GCA_021792975.1 Pseudomonadota bacterium
AACAATGGCCCCTACGGCTTCGGCCTGGAATGGCTGCACGACGTCCTCCACTACACCCGCACCGGCACCGACCGCGCCAGCACCAGCGGCAACCAGCTCAGCCTCAGCGCCATCTACCGGTTCTGAGCCTCCCGCCCCGCTGCGCGCCGACGGCCGCAGCGGGGTGCACGTTTCCAACCTGGAGATCCGCCGATGACCTCGACTTCCGCTCCGCGCATGCATCCGCGCCTGTGGTGGCGCCTGCTTCTCGTGGTGCCCGTGATCGCGACCCTGTGGGTTCCCTTCTACGCGCGCATCGAGCCCACGCTGTTCGGGCTGCCGTTCTTCTACTGGTACCTGATGGCGTGGGTGCCCGGCAGCGCCGTGTGCTCGGCCATCGTGTACTTCAAGACCCGCGATCTGGTCTGAGGAGAGCGCCGCCATGCAAGGGTCCGCACTGATCGTCTTCCTCGCCCTGTTCGTGCTGGTGACGGTGCTGGGTTTCATCGCCGCGCACTGGCGCAAGGCCGATCTCAACCAGCTGCACGAGTGGGGCCTCGGCGGCCGCCGCTTCGGCACCTGGATCACCTGGTTCCTGCTGGGCGGCGATGTGTACACCGCCTATACCTTCGTGGCCGTGCCCGCGCTGATCTTCGGCGCCGGCGCCATCGGCTTTTTTGCGGTGCCCTACACCATCATCATCTTTCCGCTGGTGTTCGTGGTGCTGCCGCGGCTGTGGTACGTGGCCCACAGGCACAACTACGTCACCGGCGCCGATTTCGTGCGCGGCCGCTACGGCAGTCCGCTGCTGGGCCTGATCGTGGCCATCACCGGCATCCTCGCGACCATGCCGTACATCGCGCTGCAGCTGGTGGGCATCGAAGTGGTGATCGCCGCGCTGGGGTTCCCCACCACCGGCTTCGTCGGCGACCTGCCGCTGATCATCGCCTTCGTGGTGCTGGCGGCCTACACCTATACCAGCGGCCTGCGCGCACCCGCGCTGATCGCGGTGGTCAAGGACCTGCTGATCTACATCACGGTGATCACCGCAGTGATCGTGATTCCGATCGAACTGGGCGGCTACGCGAAGATCTTCGCCGCCGTGCCGGCCGCCAAGGTGCTGCTGGCCACCCCGCCCGCCGGCAGCTTTGGCAGCTACAGCGCCTTCGCCAGCCTGGCGCTGGGTTCGGCGCTGGCGCTGTTCATCTATCCGCACGTGCTGACCGGCACGCTGGCGGCGGACAAGCCGAAGACGCTGGTGCGCAACATGGCTTTCCTGCCGGCGTACACCTTCGCGCTGGGGCTGATCGCGCTGCTGGGCTTCATGGCCATCGCCTCGGGTGTGGACAAGCTCCCCGAATACGCGGCCTACTTCAAGCACTACTCCAACAACTTCGCGGTGCCGGCGCTGTTCCTGCACAGCTTCCCCGGCTGGTTTGTCGGCGTCGCCTTCGCCGGCATCGCCATCGGCGCGCTGGTGCCGGCGGCGATCATGTCGATCGCCGCGGCCAACCTGTGGACGCGCAGTGTCTACCGCGAGTACCTGCGCCCGGACTGCAGCGACGCCGACGAGGCGCGCCAGGCCAAGCTGGTGTCGCTGGTGGTGAAGTTCGGCGCACTGGTGTTCGTGCTGGCCCTGCCCACTACCTACGCCATCAACCTGCAACTGCTGGGCGGCATCTGGATCATCCAGACCCTGCCGGCTCTGCTGTTCGGGCTGTACACGCGCTGGTTCCACCGCTACGCGCTGGCCGCCGGCTGGCTGGTGGGCATGACGCTGGGCACCTGGCTGGAGGTGGGCCTGGGCTTCAAGGGGGCGGTGTATCCGCTGCACCTGTTCGGCTTCACCATCCCCTGCTTCATCGCCCTGCTGACGCTGGTGGTGAACATCGCGGTGTCGGTGGTGCTGACCTGGGTCTTCGCGGCCCTGCGCATCGGCACGGGCGAGGACCAGACCGTACCCGCCGATTACCACCGCGCTACCGTGTGAACCCCGGGGGCCGGCGCCCGCCATCGCGACGCCGGCCCCGTTCCGCGACGACCGCGCGGACCGCGCTTATTGCGATCGCGGCGAGGTGCGCGGCGCCGCGGCGCGGCGCAGCTCGAGGCTGCCGCGCACCCGCCCGCCCCCGGCGGCATCCAGCATCAGCGCAGTGGTTTCGATGCCCTGCGCCCGCAGGCCGGCCAGCCAGGGCATCAGCGTGGCGAAAGGCACCGGCTTCAGTCCGATCCTGAGCGCCGCTGCATCGGTTCCCGCCGCCGCCGGCAGCTCCAGCACGGTGCCCAGTCCGGCACCGCGGGCGCTTGCGGCCACCGCGCGCGCCAGCGGGATGTCACGGGCGGCGGCCTGCGCCGGCGCCGAAGGCGCGCCCCAGGTGCGCAATGCGGCCAGCTGCACCGCTGCGCCACGCATCCACGCCAGGTCGGCGCGCAGGGCGTCCACGCGCGCCTGGCGCAACGCGACAGCCCGCTGCAGGGGCGCCCACAACAGCCCGTAGCCCAGGCCGATGCCCAGCACCAGCGCGCCGGCCACCAGCAGCGGACGTTCGCGCGCGGAGCGGGCTTCCCACCACGCCCTCATGGCGCCGCCCCGTTCCGCAGGCGCAGCCACGCCACCGCACCGGGCGCGGACGCCGCCGTCAGCTCCACGCGCAGACCCTGTGCCTGCAGCCGTCGGCGCAGGGCGTCGTAATCGGCCGGCGCGGGTAGCCGGAGTCCCATCTGCAGCGTGCCGTCGCGCCAGACCACGCGGGTCAGGCGCGCGCCGGGCGTGGCGGTCAGCGGCAGCGCCGCCTGCGCCAGCAATGCCAGCCCGTCGGGGCCGCCGCCGGCACGCTGCGCCTGCAGCAACGCCTCGGCCAACTGGGCGCGGGCATCCACGATGCGCTTCTGCGCAGGCAGCGCGCGATGAAACAGGGCGTCGACGCCGGTCTGCAGCATCCTCTGCTCCCGCCGCAGGACCACATCGCGCGTCAACATGAGTGCCAGCCCGCTCAGCACCGCCAGCAGCAGGGCCGCCGCCAGCGCGCGCCAGGGCGCCGCGCCGCCGCTGCGGTGCGCGGCGAACGGTCCGCCACGCAGGTTCAGGCCGGACGGCGGCGCCTGCATCCAGGCGCCGGGCACCGCGGATTCCTCGCGCAGCGCGATCCCCTCGGGCAGCGCCGGCAGTTCACCGTCCACGCGCAGAACGCGCAGCGCCGCGGGCCGCGCGTCCGCCGCGCAGCGCGCCAGCGCCGCCGCCAGCCATGCCGGCGCCAGCCGGCGCGCGCAGGCGAAGCCTTCGTAGCGGCCACTGCGCAGCAGCGCGCGGTCACCCTCCAGCAGCAGCGTCCACTCGCCCGCCTGCCAGGGCAGTGCCAGCACGTCGGACAGCACCGCATCGGGCTCGATTCCGGCATCGGCGCAGGCGTCCAGCCATTGCCGCAGAATGTGCTGCGCCGCCACCGCGGCGACGATGACGCCGGCGTCCCGGGTCCAGGTGTAATGCTGGATCTCGGGCGGCTGCAGCAGCACGTCCTCCAGCGCGTAGGGCAAGGCGCGCGCGATCTCGGCGCTGCTGCGGCTGGGAATGTTCGCGCGGGTCAGCAGCACCGTTTCGCCCGGCACCAGCAGCGTCACTGGCCTGCCGCGTACGGCGCGCGCCGCCTCGGCCAGCGTGCCGTTGCGCAGCAACGCGCCGTCGCGCCAGCGCACGCGGCCTTCCGCCAGCAGTTGCATCAGCACCGGTGTGGACATGGGTCGTACCGTTCAGGGCGTGGCATTGCGCGCGCGCAGCAGCACGCGCACGCGGTCACCGCCATCCCATTCCAGCACACTGTCGAGGCGGGTGCGCACGCGGCCCGCGAGCACTTCGATGCTGGAGAGGAAGAACCGGCTGCCTACATCCAGACCGGACGGATCGAGGTCCGTGCCGCCGAGCGCCGGGCTGGCAAGAAACTGCGCCACGCTGGTGAACGGGGTCCTGGCGCGCAGCGCGAGGATCGCCCTCGCCTGCTGCGGGGTCAGGCCGATGGCCTGCAGCACCGGCGCCGGCGCGGTGTTGACGTTGATCGCGGTGACCTGCGGCAGCGCGCCGAGCAGTGGGGCCAGTTGCCGATACAGCGGCTCGCCGAAGCCTCGTACCAGGCGCAGGCTGCTGGGGCTGACGAAGGGCGCGGCGCCGGTGCGGTAGGGCGGCTGCAGGCCGAGGTAGTAGGTGTCGCCCGCACCCATCGCGCCGCTCGCCACGGGCACCGGGTTGATCCAGTCGGCCACGGCGTCGACCAGCCCGGGGTTGGCTCCGGCCTGGGTCAACAGACGCTGGAAGCGGAAACGCATGATCGCGCTGTTGGGCGCAGCCGCGGCGAGATCGTTGAGATTGAACAGGCCCTGCAGGTCGGTGATCGCACCGGCGATGCGGGCTTCGCCGCCGATCCGGCCCTGCCGCGGCCGCGCCCAGGCCTGGGTGAGATTGACGGTGTCCGCGCCGCGCAGACTGTCGGCCAGGCCCTGCGCGGCGACGGCTTCGCCGCCCAGCGCCAGCGCCCAGGCCTGATCGCCGGCCAGCAAGTCCTCGGTGCGGCGGACCGCCAGGGTCTGCTGCCAGCCCAGCCAGGCACTGGCGCTGGCCAGGACGGCGACGATCAGCAGCGCGATCAGCAGCGCGACGCCGCGTGCGCGGTACCGGGCGGACCCGCGGCCTGGCGCGAGCGTCCGCCTCATGGCAGCGCGAACAGCCAATGTACCGGACCGGGCAGGCCGTCCACGCGCAGCGTGATTTCCACCGCGCGCGGCAGCACCGTGGCCTGACCGCCCGGCGGCGGCCAGCTCAACCGCCAGTCGCCGCGGTCCCCCAGATAACGCAGCTCGAGGCTGCGTACGCCGCGCAGCAGCACGTCCGGCGCCGGCGCGGGCACCGGCGCGCGGTCGAGTACCGGGAACTGCACGCGCTCGAGCTTGTGGTCCTGCAGCGCGTAGCGTACGCGCAGGAGCTGGCTGCGGCGCACGCCCGCGGGATTGGGATAGCCGGCGCGCGTCAGCGCCACCACCCGTCCCGAGGGGTCGCCGCGCAGTGCCGGCAGCGGGCCGCCCAGTTCGTCGCGCACGCCGCGCGGCGCCGCCTGGCTGAAATCGCGCTGCATCACCTGGTAGGCGCGCTGCAGCGCGTGCAGTTCGCGGTAGTGCTGCTCCAGCACGCCGCGCTGGCGCAGCACCGCATCCAGGCCGGCGTAGGCCAGCGCCGCCATGACCGCGAAGATGGCCACGGCGACCAGCATCTCGATCAGGGTGAAGCCGCGTGCGCGGTGCCGATGCCGGAGCCTCCGGTTCATGGCGTGCCCGCCATGCCCGGCACGGCCATGCCCGGCACCGCCGCCGCGGCCGGGGCCGGCACCAGCGCCGCCGCCAGTGTGCTGCGCAGACGGACCAGCGCCGGACCGTTCACGCCGGCGCTGACGCGGATGCGCACGTCGCGCAGCTGCGGCAGTGCGCCGCCGCGGATCGCCTCGTGCCAGTAGAACGTGCGGCCCGCCATCTCGGCGCGACCCTGCCGCTCACCCGCCGCGGGCAGCGCGGCGGCGGTGCGCAGCGCCGCCAGCCGGTTCATCGCCACCCAATCGGCAAAGGTCTTCTGCTGCAGGCTCAGCGCGTTGTCCGCGGCCAGCGTGGTCAGCTCCACCGCCGCGGCCAGGCCCAGTGCCACGATCAGCAGCGCCACCATCACCTCGAGCAGGGTGAAGCCGCGCGCGCGGGCCGTGCTCATGGCCGCTCCGCGCCGCGACCGGCGAACTGCACGCTGACCTCGCCGATGGCGTTGCCGCGCACGCGCACGGGTTCATGGCCCGCTGCGCGCAGCTCCACCACGAAGGGCTGCATCTCGCCGCTGGCGAGCAGGAACACCTGCGGCCGGGTCGCATCGCGGTCCTCCAGCGCCACCCGCTGGCCTTGCAGTTCCAGGCTCAGGCTCAGGCCCGCGGGCAGAGTGCGCGGGCGCAGCAGGGTATCGCCGGTCAGCGGCTGCCAGCTCGCTCCGCCGCGCAGCACGTAGAAGCGCCAGCCCCGCCGCCAGAAACCCAGGGCGAGATTTTCGCCCTGCAGGCCGGCCTCCTCGCCGGCGATGCGCACCAGTCCGGCCAGCTGCCGCGCGCGGTCGCGCGCCGGGTGGGTATCGGCCAGCGACAGGCTCAGCACGGCCACGCCGGTCATCAGCCCGATGATCAGCACCACCACCAGCATCTCGACCAGCGTGAAGCCGCACGCGGCGGCGCGGCGCGGAGCCTCGCGGCGCATACGCCCGCCTAGGGCCGGCCGGACGGCTGCCAGCTGGTGATGTTGTCCTTGGCCCCCTGCACGCCGTCCGGTCCGGTGGACCACAGGTCGTAGGGCCCGTGCTGGCCCGGACAGATGTACTGGTAGGCATGGCCCCAGGGGTCGTCGGGCAACGCCGCGATGTAGCCGCCGGCCTTCCAGTCGGGCGCGGGCGGATCGCCCGAGGGCTTTTTCACCAGCGCCTCCAGGCCCTGGTCGGTGGACGGATAGTGGCCGTTGTCCAGCCGGTACATGGCCAGCGCCGATTCCAGCGTCCTGAGGTCGGCCCGGGCCTTGGTGATGCGCGCGTCCTCGGCGCGGCCGATGACGTTGGGCACGATCAGCGCCGCCAGCACGGCGATGATCACCACCACCACCATGATCTCGATCAGGGTGAAGCCGCGCGACCGCGCGCCTGGGCGCGCGCCGCGGCCGAAGATCGGTTGCACGCTCATGTCGATCCCCGCAGAACCTGTTGCCGCACCGGCAGGGTGCGCGTACACGGTAGCGGGCCGCAACCGGCGCGTCCATGCCGGCGCGATGTCCTCACAGGCCCGGAAAGCGCGGATGGAGCAGTTGCCGCAGAAACAGCGGAAACGCCGCGGGAAACGCGATCATGGTCACCAGCACGCCGTAGGCCGCGCCGGTCAGGTGCGCGTTGTGGTTGACGTTGTCGTGACCCTGGCGCTGCGCCATCACCGCGTACGTCGTGTAGGCGATGGCGTAGAGGATGGCCGGCACCGGAACGAACCACACGAAGATCAGGCTCCACGGCTGCAGCAGGATGTAGGCGAACATCACCGCCGAGACCGCGCCCGAGGCGCCCAGGCTGCGGTAGCGCGGATTGCCGCGGTTGTTGAGGTAGCTGGGCAGGATGGAGACCACCAGCGCGCTGGCGTAGAACAGCGGAAAGCCCGGCAGGCCGAAGCGCAGGGTGAACAGTTGCGCGATCAGATTGCCGAAAAAGAACAGCGTCAGCATGTTGAACAGCAGGTGCGTCCCGTCGGCGTGCACCAGGCCGTAACTGAGCAGGCGCCACCATTCGCGCTGGCGCTGCACGGCCGGCGGCCACAGCAGCAGCCGCTCCAGCAGCCGGCCGTTGTTGAAGGCCAGCAGCGACACGACGACCGTGGCCGCGACGATGGCGAGGTTGATCAGCACGCGGGCGCTCCAGCCTGCGCCGGGTGCGGCGCGCGGGCGGCAAGCATAGCCGCTCCGCGCGGCGCAGCGCCCGGCATCGGCGTCCACCCGGTCCCGCCGCGCCCGCTCCTGTGCTGCCATCGCGGGCGCGGCGCGTCATGCGCCATGGATCATGGCGCAGGCGCCGCGCCCGCCACCGCGTACTACATGCCGCCGCCGGAGCCGCCGCGCGAAACGGCCTGCAGGTCGTCCATCACCTGCCTGGCATCGGCATGGGCAGCCGCCAGCGTGGTGGTCTTCAGGCCGCGTACCGCCACCTCGGCGGCCATGCGCAACCGCGCCTGCGCGGCGGGATCCGCGGCCGCATCGGTGATGGCCCCCTGGCCCATGCCCTTGCAGGGATCCAGGGCCTTGGCGTCGAAGTCCATGCCCTTGGGGCCTTCGAGGCAGTTCAGCACGTGGTGCAGATGCGCGTGCGCCATGGCCAGCCGGCCGGCGCCCAACGCCATGCCCGCGTGCGCGGCCGCCGTCTGCGTCTGCTTGAGCGCCGCGGCATTCAGGCCCGCCGCCGAGGCGGCCAACGGCAACGTCAGCAGTCCGGTCACGATCACCGCCAGTCGATTGCGTCTGCTCATGGAACACCTCCCGATCCGGCGCGGGATGCGCCGCAGCGACCGAGGCTAGGAGCGCGGCGTTAGCGCGGCGTCAAGAAAGCCTTACGGCCGATCAGGCGCATTCAGGCCGGATGCCCAGCGGCACCTGCGCCGTGGCGCGGGCGCGCCAGTCCGCGGCATCCAGTTCGAACCAGGCCAGCGGCACGCCGCCATAGCTGGGGTGCGCCAGCACGCGTTCGCCGTGCCGGCGCAGTCCGCACTTGGCCAGCACGTGCTGCGAAGCGAGGTTGTCCGCACCGGTGATGGCGGTGATCCGCGCCAGGCCGCGATGCACGTAGCCGTAATACAGCAGCGCACGCGCGCCTTCGGTGGCGCAGCCGTGTCCCCAGTGCGCTGCGGCCAGCACGTAGCCGACCTGGATGTGCGGCTCGCCGCGGATATGGTTGAGCAGATGCAGGCCGATGGCCTGACCGCCGGTCCGCAGTGCGGTCACCCATATGCCCAGGCCGGGGCGTTTGCCGTAGTAGTCCAGGATGCGTTCGCGCAGCATCTCCGCGCACTGTTGCGGTGATTTCACGCCGCCGACGTGGCGTGCGACGCGTTCGTCGCCGTACAGCGCGCACAGCAGCGGCAGGTCGTCCGGCGTGAAGCGGCGCATCGCCAGGCGCGCGGTGTGCAGCCAGTACGGCGCGGGGCTCATGCGCACGCGTCCGTCGCCGCAGCGAAGATGCGTGCCCGGTCCTGCGCGTCCAGCAGACGCCAGCCGCCCGGCGGCAACGCACCCAGATCGAGGCCGCCGACGCGCTCGCGATGCAGCGCCTCGACGTGGTTGCCCACCGCTGCGAACATGCGCCGCACCTGGTGGTAGCGGCCCTCGGACAGGGTCACGCGGGCCTCGCGCGCGCCGGTCACCTGCATGCGGGCCGGCCGCAGCGGACGCGTTTCACCTTTCAGCAGCAGAGTGCCCGCCGCGAACACCTCCGCCTCGTCGCCGCGCAGGTTCTGCGCGAGCCGGACGCGGTAGATCCTGGGCACATGGCGGCGCGGGCTGATGATCCGGTGCAGCAGTGCGCCGTCGTCGGTCATCAGCAGCAGGCCGGTGCTGTCGCGATCGAGGCGGCCGGCGCTGGACAGCGGCGGCCGGCGCCGGCGGAAGCGCGGCGGCAACAGCGCGTAGACCAGCGTGCCGGCGTCGTCGTGCGAGCAGACGCAGCCCGCAGGCTTGTGCAGCATCAGCGCCATCCCCGGCAGCGGATCGATCGGCTCGCCGTGCACGCGCAGCCGTGGCCAGTCCGACGGCCCCAGCGCCGCCAGCGGCGTGCCGTCCGCGTGCGTCACCGCATCCTGCGCGATCAGCATCTGCACCTGCCTGCGACTGCCGTAGCCGAGATTGGCCAGCAGGCGCACCAGCGCGGCGGGTGCCGCGCTCACGCACGCGGCTCCGCGGCGCGGAAGACTTTGAAGCCCCGCGTCTCGCGTACCGGCCGTACCTGGCCGAACCGCCGGTGCAGCGTGGCTTCGTAGGGCAAATGGCGGTTGGCCACCAGCCACAACTGCCCGTGCGCGTGCAATCCGCCGGCGGCGGCGTCGATGAAAGCCTGCCCAAGCGCGGGCCGGCCGTCACGGCCGGCATGGAAAGGCGGGTTGCACACGATGGCGTCGTAGCGGCGCGGCAGGCCGCGGGCGACATCGTGCCAGTGCAGGCCGGGCCGCAGATCGGGACGCACGCGCGCGAGGTTGGCGCGCGCCGGTTCCAGCGCGCGCGCATCCGCCTCGTAGAGGTCCATGCCGGTGATGCCCGGACTGCGCGCCAGGGCCGCACAGGCCAGATAGCCCCAGCCGGCGCCGAGATCGGCCACCTCGCCCCGCAGGTCGGCCGGCAGCACCGCGGCCAACAGCGCCGAGCCGGCATCGACGGCCTCCGCCGCGAACAGGCCGGCGCGGCTGATATACCCCGCGCGGTTGGGTGCCGGCGCGTCCAGCGCGCACCAGGCCTGCAGCAGTCCGGCGTCGATGCGGGCATCGGCCGGTGCTGCGGTCCACACCGCGCGCGCGTGGTGTCTGGCGAGCCCCTGCACCGGCCCTGCCAGCGCCGCCAGATCGTCGGCCAGGCTGCGGCCGCCGGCCTGGTTGCCCGCCGCCGCCAGCACCACGCCGCCCGGCACCGCCGCGCGCACCGCCTGCGCCATCAGCGCGCGCGCCCATTGCCGCTGGCGCGGCGCCAGCACCAGCACGCGCGCGGCCCGCAGCGGCTGCGGGCATTCCGGCTGCACTTCGAACCCCTGCGCCGACAGTGCCTCCGCCCACGGCCTGAACGGCTGCACGCGCCGCCACTGCGGCGTGGCCGCCTCCGGCCAGAATGGCGCGGGCTGCGCGCCCAGGAACAGCACGGCGTCGGCATCGCACCCGGGCAACTGTTGCCAGGCGGACTGCAGGGCGCGCAGTGCGGCATCGTCGGGGGACATCGGGCTCATGGGAGGCGCGCGAGTGTACGCCCCCTGACCTTCCGCACTGGTCCCGGTGCGGCCGGTGCGGCCTGCTGCCCGCATCTCCGGCGAGGCTCCGGCGAGGGTGCGGCGATGAGACGTCCGCGGGCGCTGCATACACGCATGCTGATCGGCCTCGTCCTGGGCGCGGGCCTGGGCCTGGCGGCGCACACGCTGGCCGCCGACGCCGCCTGGCTCGGCGACGTGGTACGGCTGCTGGCGCAGCCCGTCGGCGCGGTGTTCCTGCGCCTGCTGCTGATGCTGGTGATCCCCCTGCTGTTCTCCGCGCTGGCGCTGGGCATCGGCGAACTGGGAAACCTGCGCGCGCTGGGCCGCGTGGGCGTCAAGACCTTCGCCTACACCGTCTCGGTCTCGGCGCTGTCCGTGCTGATCGGGCTCGCCGCGGTCAATCTTTTCCGTCCCGGCGACGCGCTGGATGCCGGCCAGCGCGAGCGGCTGCTGGCGGCTACCGCCCAGGGCACGCATGTGCTGGCGCAGACGCCGGCGCCGACCGGCGGCGTGCAGGCGCTGGTGAATCTGGTGCCCGACAATCCGCTGCGCGCCGCCGCCGCCGGCGAAATCCTGCCGCTGATACTGTTCGCCCTGCTGTCCGGCATCGCGCTGGCATCGACGCCGGGCAGCGGCGCGGCGCGCGTGCGCGAAGTGCTGCAAGGCACGTTCGACGTCTGCATGCGGCTGATGCAGATGGTGCTGGCGCTGGCGCCCTACGCGGTGGCCTGCCTGCTGTTCGCGCTGACGGCCCGGCTGGGACTGGCCGTATTCGCGGCGCTGGGCGGTTATGTCGCGGTGGTTCTGGGCGCCATGCTGCTGCAGCAGTTCGGGGTGTACGCGCTGCTGGTGCGGCTGCTGGGCGGGCGTTCGCCGTACGCGTTCTATCGCGCCATCCAGACCGCCATGCTCACCGCCTTCGCCACCGCCTCGTCCAACGCCGCGCTGCCCACCGCGCTGCGCGTGGCCGAGCACGACCTCGCCCTGCCGCCGCGCATCGCCCGCTTCGTGCTGACCCTCGGCGCCACCATGAACCAGAACGGCACCGCGCTGTTCGAGGGCGTAACCGTGGTGTTTCTGGCGCAGGCGTTCGGCGTCGATCTGACGCTGTGGCAGCAGGCGACCGTGTTCGCGGTGGCGGTGCTGGGCGGCATCGGCACGGCCGGCGTTCCCGCCGGCTCGATTCCGGTGGTGGTGATGATCCTGGGCCTGGTGGGCGTGCCGGTGGAGGGCATCGGCCTGGTGCTGGGCGTGGACCGTTTCCTGGACATGTGTCGCACCACGCTGAACGTCAGCGGCGATCTGGTGGCCGCCACCGTGGTGGCTCGCGGAGAACCGCGCTGAACCGCACCGGCTTTCGCGGCGGCCGGCCGGGCCCCGCGGCCCGGCAGCGTGGCGTACCGCCGGTTGCACGACGCACTGGCACCGCCGACGAACGGTTCGACCCGTTCCGGGTTCCGGCCTGGACGTCACAGGCGATGCATGTCCGCGCACGCCACCCACCACCGGCGCGCCGCGCGCGGGGAACCTTGGCGCGCCGATGCGGTCTGTGCGACGGGCTACGTCGCGCCATCCGCGGCGCAATGTCAGCCGGGGACTACAGCAACGCATAGGGTCCACCGTATCCACATCGAGCATGGGCAGGGCGCCGTGCGCCCGCCCTCCGTCGTGCTGGACGCACGCACGCAAACCTCCACGCACCGATCCGCCGTCAACCACCGCAAGGAGTCGCCATGAGCAGCGCATCGCCGTTTTCCACCCTGGGCAACATCTTCGTCGATCCGGGCAAGGCCTTCGACGACATCAAGGACCACAACGGCTGGTTGTGGTGGCCACTGGTGCTGATGGTCGCGGCCTCGATCGCGATGAGCGTGGTTTTTTTCAGCCATGCTGATACGGCGGCCATGTTCGCGCAGCAGATGGCGGCGCAGCACACGCAGATGACGCCGCAGCAGATGCAGGCCGTGGCCAAGTTCCAGTCACCGGTTGTGCTGATGGCCGGCGGTGTGTTCGGCAGCCTGGTCGGCATACCGGTCGTCTATTTGATTTTCGCGCTGTACTACTTCCTGATCGCCAAACTCGCGGGCTGGAACGAGCAAGGTTTCGGCAGCTGGTTCAGTTTTGCCGTGTGGAGCGCCTTCCCCGGCATCCTGGCACCGGTCATCTCGATCGTGGTGTTCCTGCTGCGCGGCCAGTCGGCCACCCGCTTCCAGGACGTGGACATCCTCAGCTTCAATGCGCTGCTGTTCCATCTGCCGCCCGGCGACAAGTGGGTCTCGCTGGCGGCGGCGTTCTCGCCGTTCACGATCTGGGTGCTGGCGTTGGCGATCTTCGGCCTGGCGCGCTGGACCCGGCGCGGCGCCGGCTACGCGACGCTGGTGGTGCTGGCGCCGCTGGTGATCATTTACGGCCTGTGGGCCGCCTTCAAGGCGTTCGTCTGACATGACCGGCAAACGCAAGGGACTGATCGCGGCGGGCATCCTGCTCGCCGTCGTGGCACTGGTGGTGCTGGGTCTTGCCGGGCACCGCGACGCCGGCGTCCAGGTGCAGGTGAGCCAGGTCGAGCCGCGCACGGTGCGCAGCTCGATCCTGGCCGGCGGCGTGCTCAACTACCTCGACCCGGTGGAGCTGAAGCCGCAGGTGATCGGCCGCATCATTTCGATCCCGGTCAAGGAGGGCCAGCGCGTCACCGCCGGCGAGGTGGTGCTGCGCCTCGATCCGCGCGTGTACCAGGCCGCCGTGCAGCAGGCGCAGGCCAGCGTGCAGCAGGCGCGGACGGCCATCGAATCGCAGCAGCTCACCGTCGCCAACCTGGCGCTGCAGCTGAAACGCCAGCGCGCCATCTACCGGCGCGGCCTGGTGGACGCCAACAGTTTCGACAACCTGCAGAACCAGTACGACATCGCGCGCGTGCAGTTGCAGTCGCAACGCGAGGCGCTGGGCATCGCCCAGGCGCAGCTCAGCCAGGCGGAGGAGACGCTGGCCAAGACCGTGATCCGCACACCCATCGACGGCGTGGTGACGCGCCTGCCGGTGAAGGTGGGCGAGACGGTGATCGCCGGTACCAACATCCCCGGTTCCACCCTGATGAGCATCGCCAACCCGGCGCAGATCATCGCCGACGTGCAGGTGGACGAGGCCGACATCGCGCACGTGCTGGTAGGCACCGAGGCCGACCTGCACGCGGTGTCGTTCCCCCACGCCAGGCTGCGCGGCAGGGTGACCTTCATCGCCTCCTCGGTGACGCAGTCCCTCGCTCCCGCCACGGCTACCGCCGGGCGCAATTTCGAGGTCAAGATCGCGCTGCAGGGCAAGGATCTGCCGCATATCCTGCCGGGCATGAGCTGCCGCGCCGAGATCTACACGCACAGCGCGCGCAACGCGCTGGCGGTGCCGGTGCAGGCGGTGCTGTACGAGGACAAGCCCGGCGCGCAGTCGCTGGACAGCAGCGCGGATGCCTACGTGTATGTGGTGCGCGCGGGTAGGACGGCGAAGGTACCGGTGACCACGAGCATCTCCAGTGACACCTGGCAGGTGATCGACAAGGGCCTCGCGGCCGGCGAGCGGGTGGTGAGCGGCCCTTACCAGACCCTGCATGCCCTGACCGCAGGCGAGGCGGTGCGCATCGAGGCCGCCAAGCCAGCCAAGGCAGTGCCCAAAGACTCCGGCAACATCACCGTCAGCACATCATGAACGGGAATACGACCACGGACACGGCGCCGCTGCTGGAGTTGCGCGGCATCGGCAAGACCTACCGCATGGGCGAAGCGGAAGTGCACGCGTTGCAGCAGGTGGACCTGTCCATCGCGCGCAACGAGTACGTGGCATTCATCGGCCCCTCCGGCTCGGGCAAGACCACGCTGATGAACATCGTCGGCTGCCTGGATCGGCCCAGCGGCGGCACCTACCTGCTCAACGGGCGCAACGTCGAGGAACTGGACGACGCGCAGCTGGCGCGCATCCGCAACCGCGAGATCGGCTTCATCTTCCAGAACTTCAACCTGCTCGGCCGCAGCGACGCCCTGCACAACGTGATGCAGCCGCTGGTGTACCGCGGCGTACCCTACCGCGAACGCCGCCATCTGGCCGCCGAGGCGCTGGACCGCGTCGGCCTCGGCAACCGCCTGGACCACCTGCCCAACCAGCTCTCCGGCGGCCAGCGCCAGCGCGTGGCCATCGCGCGCGCACTGGTGGGCACACCTTCGATCCTGCTGGCCGACGAACCCACCGGCAACCTCGATTCCAGCACCGCGCGCGAGATCATGGCCATGTTCGCGGCGCTGCACGCGGCCGGCAATACCATCGTGCTGGTGACGCACGACGCCGAGGTGGCCGCGCACGCGCGGCGCACGGTGGCGCTGCGCGACGGCCGCGTCATCAGCGACATACGCCACGCCGTGCCGGACGCGGCATGACGCGCCTGCTCGAAGCCCTGCGCGCGGCCTGGGGCGCGATCCGCGCGCACCTGCTGCGCGCCGCGCTCACCGTGCTGGGCATGGTGGTGGGCGTGGCCGCGGTGATCGTGGTGGTGGCGGTGCTGCAGGGCTTCGCACAGAGTATCACCGCGCAGTTCAAAAGCCTGGGCAGCAACGGTCTGGTGATCGTGCCCCACCAGACGCGCCAGGCCGAGCTGGCCGGCAGACCGGCCCGGCTGACGCCGCGCGATCTGGTGGCCATCCGCCAGCAGGTACGCGGTATCCGCGACGTGGTGCCCCTGCTCCCCATGGCGCGGTTCAGCGGCATCGTGCGTTACGGCAATCGCAGCAGCGCCAGCAGCATCACCGCCACCACGCCCGGCTTCGCGCGCGGCGGCGTGCAGTATCCGGCGCAGGGGCGCTTCCTCGTGCCCGGCGACGAGGCCTCGCGCCGGCCGGTGGCGGTGATCGGCGAGCAGGTGATCCGTAATCTGCACCTGCCCGCACAGCCCGAGGGGCATTTCGTCGAGATGTTCGGCACCTGGTTCAAGGTGGTCGGCGTGCTCAACAGGCTGGGCACGCTGCTGGGCCTGCTCAACCAGGACAACCAGATCTACATCCCCTTCAGCACCGGCGTCAGTCTGAGCGGCAGCGCCGCGCCACCGCAGATTCTCATCCAGTTGCAGGTGACGCACGCCGCAGCGATTGCCGAAACGGAGGTCGCGATCACACGCGTACTGCGCCGCCAGCACCATCTGCAGCCGGGGCAGGCCGACGATTTCAAGATCCAGTCCTCGGGCGAGCTGATCAAGTCGCTGACCCGAATCTTCGACAGCATCACCCTGGTGGTGGCCGGCATCGTCGGCATCGCCCTGCTGGTGGGCGGCGTGGGCATCATGAACGTGCTGCTGGTGTCGGTGACCGAGCGCACGCGCGAGATCGGCATCCACAAGTCGCTGGGCGCCACCCGCGGCGACATCCTGCTGCAGTTTCTGCTGGAAGCGTTGCTGCTTTCGCTGCTGGGCGCGCTGATCGGCCTGGCGCTGGGCGGGGGACTGGCGCTGCTGGCGGCGCATCTGGTGCCGGGCCTGTCCGGTGTGGTGGTGCCCGGCTGGATCGTGGCGCTGGCACTGGGCTTCACCGGCATGGTGGGGCTGGTGTTCGGCATCGCGCCCGCGGCCAAGGCGGCGGCGCTGGATCCCATCGACGCGCTGCGCTACGAGTGAGGGTGTCATGTACCTGCTGACCGAAAGCCTGCGCTCGGCCCTGGCCGCGATCCGCGCCAACACCCTGCGCAGCGTGCTGACCACGCTGGGCATCGTCATCGGCGTGGCCGCGGTGGTGGCGGTGGTGGCGCTGCTGCAGGGCTTCAGCCAGGCGCTCAACAGCCAGTTCTCCGGGCTGGGCAGCGACACGCTGATCGTGCAGTCCTACCTGCCGCTGCAGGAGCAACTGGCCGGCAAGACCGCCAAGGTCACACCGGCGGACCTGCGCGCGATCGCCGCGCGGGTGCCGGGCATCGCCGGCCTCTCGCCCATCCTGCCGCTGAACCTGACCGTGACCTACCACGGCCAGAGCACCGCCACCCAGGTCATCGGCGGCACCGCGGTGCTGGCCCGATCGTTCGGCTACTGGCCCAGTCGCGGGCGTTTCATCACGCGCGAGGACGACCTGCGCCACCACCACGTGGCGGTGATCGGCGCCAGCGTGCTGGACAAGCTGCACCTGCACGGCGATCCGGTGGGCAGGTTCATCCAGATGGGCGGCGGCTGGTTCCGCATCGTCGGCGAGCAGCACAAGCTGGGCTCGATGTTCGGCCAGGACCGCGACAACCAGATCATCATCCCCTACGGCACCGCGCTGAGCCTGCTGGGCAGCGCCGAGGTGCCCGACATCGCCATCGAGATCAAGCTGGCCCCGGGCGCCGATCTCGACGCGGTGAAGGGGCGCATCGAGACCCTGCTGCGCCGCCTGCACCACCTCAAGCCCGGCCAGGGCGACGATTTCAAGGTGGGCACCGCGGCGCAGTTGCTGGCCAGCTTCAACGCCATCCTCACCAACATCACCCTGATCGCCGGCGCCATCGTGGGCATCTCGCTGCTGGTGGGCGGCATCGGCATCATGAACATCATGCTGGTATCGGTGACCGAGCGCACGCGCGAGATCGGCATCCTCAAGAGCCTGGGCGCCACCCGCGGCGACATCCTGCTGCAGTTTTTGATCGAGGCCGCGGTGCTGTCGCTGCTGGGCGGACTGATCGGCCTGGCGCTGGGCTACGGCGTGGGCCTGCTGGTACTGCACTTCGTGCCCGCCTTCGGCGGCGCCAGCGTGCCGCCGTGGGCGGCGCTGCTGGCGATCGGCTTCTCCGCCGCGGTGGGTCTGCTGTTCGGCATCGCCCCCGCCGCGCGCGCCGCGCAGCTCGATCCCATCGAGGCGCTGGGCTACGGCTGATCGGGCGACGCGGCGGCAACGCCCGCCTGCAGGGCACGCGCACGGCGCATCAGCAGCGGGTAGTAGGTGAAGTAGTAGGCGAACACCAGCCCGCGCAGCAGCGAGCTGACCGGGTTGAGCACGTACTCGGCCAGCTCGCGCCGGAACCCCAGCGCATGTGCGGGATCGAAGGCGCCGGGGTTCATCAGGCCCAGGCGGTGCATCAGCCAGAAGCGGTACCCCAGGCGCAGCACGTACAGTCCGAGGATGGCCGGACCGAACCAGGCATGGCCGCGCAGCTTCAGCACGCCGCCGTCCCAGCGCAGCTCGGCCAGCCGCGCCGCCCACACCCCCAGCACGGCACCGCCGCCGATGCCGAGCGACATGTAAAGCAGGGCGGTGGCCAGCGCCGGCCCGGCATCGGCCAGTGCCGCATGCGCGAGGCTCCAGTCGTCCCACAACAGCAGCGCCAGCACCGCGCCCAGCGAGACCAGCCGCGTACGCATGCGGCCCGCGTGGTAGGGCTGGGTGCCGATCAGGGTACGTCCGCGGCGATACAGACGGAACAGCACCAGTGCCCCCAGCGCGACGACGATGAACCCGGTCTCCATGGCCTGCCCCCCCTGTCCTGCCGCGTCGCGGCCGGCGACAGCATGCCGTGTGCCGTGGCCGCTGCAAGTGCCGCGCGACTACGGTTGGCTTACGCGGACCGCCTGCCGCGGATGCGGGGCAGGATGCCCGCAGCGGCAGCGCCCGTTGTCGCGGGTGCGGTGCAGGGTGTCGCACGCGTGGCGCGCGGCACCGCGGCACGCGGATAATCGTGCGCCCACGACCTCACCGACGCATGGACTACGTCCCCGGCCAACGCTGGATCTCCACCACCGAGCCCGAGCTCGGGCTGGCCACCGTGCTGCGCGCGGATGCCCGCGGCGTGCAGATGCTGTTCGCGCGCAGCGGCGTGCTGCGCCAGTACGCACGCGAAAGCGCGCCATTCGTGCGGGCCGAGTTCCGCATCGGCCAGCGCATCAGCGGCAAGGGCCGCAGCCTCACCATCGAGCGCGTCGAACTGCGCGAGGGTCTGCTGCTGTACACCGGCGATGGCCTGTCCATGCAGGAGGGCGAACTGGACGACGAGCAGGCCGTCTCACAAGCCGACGAACGCCTGATGGCCGGCCGTGTCGATGGCCCGCAGGCCTTCACGATGCGCGTGCAGGCGTTGCAGCGGCGCCAGCAGGCGCGCGCCGGCGCGGCATGGGGCCTGGCCAGCGCGCGCATCGCCCTGCTGCCGCACCAGTTGCGTGTCGCCGAGGCCGCGGACGGGCGGCTGGCGCCACGCCTGCTGCTGGCCGACGAAGCCGGGCTGGGCAAGACCATCGAGGCCGGCATGGTCATCGCGCGGCTGCTGGCCAGCGGGCGCGCGGCGCGCGTGCTGGTGCTGCTGCCGGAGACCCTGCTTGCACAATGGTTCGTCGAACTGCTGCGGCGATTCAATCTCGAGTTCGCGCTGTTCGACGAGGAACGCTGCGAGGCCATCGAAGCCGCCGGCGACGCGCGCAATCCGTTCGCCGACGAGCAGTGCGTGCTGGCGCCGCTGCCGTGGCTGGCCGAACGCCCGGCACGGCAGGAACAGCTGCTGGACGCCGGCTGGGATCTGCTGGTGGTGGACGAGGCGCACCACCTGGAATGGACGCCCGATCACGCCAGCCCCGGCTACACGCTGGTGGAACGTCTGGCCGTGCGCGTGCCGGCGCTGCTGCTGCTGACGGCCACGCCGGAACAACTGGGCCGCGAGGCGCACTTCGCGCGCCTGCGTCTGCTCGACCCGGCACGCTACGCGCGGCTGGACGACTACCTGGCCGAAAGCGCCGACTACGCGGCGCGTTCCGCGCTGGCGCAGCGGATCGAAACCGGCGCGCCGCTGGATACCGGCCAGCGCGAGCGGCTGCAGGCCCTGCTGCGCGGGGAACCTCAGGCCGGCGACTGGCTGGCCGCCTATCCCGACCCCGCGGCCACCGGCGCGCTGCTGGATGCGCTGATCGACCGCCACGGCACCGGGCGGGTGATGTTCCGCCATCACCGCGATGGCATCGGCGGCTTCGCGCCGCGCGTGCCCGATCTGGAAACCGGGCCGCCGCCGCCCGACGAGCACGCCCGCCAGCGCCTGATGACCGAATGCCTGGCCGATCTCGAGCCACGGCCGCCGGCGCAGCCGTTCGACGACTCGCGCGACGCGCGTCTGCCGTGGCTGACCGACCTGCTGGAGACGCATCCGCAGGAGAAATTCCTGTTGCTGTGCCGCAGCGAGGCCAAGGTGCTGGCGCTGGAGGAGGCGCTGCGCATGCGCACCGGCGCGGGTGTGACCCGCTTCACCGAAAGCATGGGCCTGGTGCAGCGCGACCGCGCGGCCGCCTGGTTCGCCGCGCCCGACGGCGCGCGCCTGCTGCTGTGCTCGGAGATCGGCTCGGAGGGCCGCAACTTCCAGTTCGCGCACCACCTGGTGCTGTGGGATCTGCCGCTGGACCCCGACCTGCTGGAGCAGCGCATCGGCCGCCTCGACCGCATCGGCCAGACCCGGCCCGTCCACATCCACTACCGGGCGCACGCGGGCAGTGCGCAGCACGCGCTGGCGCGCTGGCATCACGAGGGGGTGGACGCGTTCCGCGCCACCCCCGCCGACGGCCGCGCGCTGCTGCGCCGTTTCGGCGGCACCCTGCGCGAACTCGTGCTGGCGCATGCGCGCGGCGGCGGCGATCGCGACCAGGAATTTGAAGCGCTGCTGGCCGAGACGCGCGCCGCGCACGCCGATCTCAGCGCCGCCATCGCGCACGGGCGCGATCGCCTGCTCGAGCTGGCCGCACAGCGCGCAGCGCCGCAGCAGGCGCTGTTGCGGGCGCTGCAGGCCGCCGACCGCGACGCGGACCTGCGCGACTTCGTTCTGCGCCTGCTCGAGCTGTACGGCGTGCACAGCGAAGACGGCCGCGACGGCAGCGTTCTGCTCGACCCCGAATACATGACCACCGACGCGCTTACCGCATTGCGGCAGGGTCCGCTGCGCGCGACCTTCGACCGCACCCTGGCGCTGGCGCGCGAGGAACTGGCGCTGCTGCGCATGGACCATCCGCTGCTGCAGGGCGCGGTGGACCTGCTGCTGGGCAGCGAGCTGGGCAACGCCAGCTTCGTGGTGGACGACGCGCTGCCGGCACGCAGCGCGGTGCTGGAAGCGGTGTACCTGCTCGAATGCGTGGCCGCGCCCGCGCTGGATGCGCCGCGCTACCTGCCGCCGACGCCGCTACCGGTGGCGGTGGACAGCCGGCTGCAGCCGCGCGAGGACTTCGCGCCCTCGCCCGCCGCGCTGCGCCGCGCCGCCGAGAAGCCGCTGGATCTGGGCCGCCACCGCGCCATGCTGGGCCGGCTGGTGCCACCCATGCTGGCGCGTGCGCGGGAACTGGCGGACGTGCGCGCGCGGGCGCTGACCGCGGACGCGCGCGCGCGCATGCACGCTGCCCTGGAGCGGGAATGCGGGCGGCTCGAGGCACTGGCGCGCATCAACGGCGGCGTGTGCGCCGACGAGATCGACCGCCTGCGCCGGCGACGCGCGGCACTGGATGCCGCGCTCTCCGGTGCGCGCCTGCGCCTGGACGCCGTGCGCTTCACCGTCAGCCCCGACGTGCTGGCGCTGCGCCCGGCGCGCGCGACAGCCTGAAGCAGGCCCGTGGACCCGTCGTCCCCGCGGGCGGCACGGGGCCGATCCGCGGGGACCGCGCACGCCGCCTCACAGGCGTACGCGGCGCAGCCGCAGCGCGTTGCTGACCACCGACACCGAACTCAGGCTCATCGCCGCCGCGGCCAGCGCGGGCGACAGCAGCAGGCCGGTCAGCGGATACAGCACACCCGCCGCCACCGGGATGCCCAGACTGTTGTACAGGAAGGCGAACACCAGGTTCTGGCGGATGTTGCGCACGGTGACGCGCGAGAGCGCGCGGGCACGCAGCAGCGCGGTCAGCTCGCCCTTGACCAGGGTGACCTGCGCGCTCTCCATGGCGATGTCGGTGCCGCTGCCCATGGCGATGCCGACATCGGCCGCGGCCAGCGCCGGCGCGTCGTTGATGCCGTCGCCGGCCATCGCCACGCGCCGGCCTTCGGCCTTGAGC
>JAJYTR010000040.1 GCA_021792975.1 Pseudomonadota bacterium
GCACGAGGCCAAGCTGGCCGCCGAGGTCGCCGCCGGACACAGGCGCGAGTGGATCGCGCGCGTGATTCCCTCGGTGGCCTACACCGACCCCGAGATCGCCTGGGTGGGCGTGAGCGAGCGCGAGGCCAAGGAGCAGGGCCTGGCGGTGGAGGCGGCGCGTTTTCCGTGGGCCGCATCCGGTCGCGCGCTTGGCATGGACCGCAGCGAGGGCTTCACCAAGCTGGTCTTCGATACGCGGACACATCGCGTCGTCGGCGGCGGCATCGTCGGTCCGCACGCGGGCGACCTGATCGCCGAAGTGGCGCTGGCCATCGAAATGGGCGCCGAGGCCGCCGACATCGGCCACACCATCCACCCGCACCCCACGCTCAGCGAAAGCATTGCCATGGCCGCGGAGATCATGGATGGCAGCATCACCGACCTGATCCCGCCGCGAAAGCGCTGAGCGCGCGCCGGGGCAACAGTGTGTCTGCGCGGCGGCGCTGGTGGCGCCGTGTACCGTCCGCATATTCCGCGCAGGGCGCACAGCGCGCCTTGTCCGCATTCACATCCACCGACGAGGAAGCCGCATGAAACTGTACTTTTCCCCGGGTGCCTGCTCGCTCTCGCCGCACATCGTGCTGCGCGAACTGGGCCTGCCGTTCGAAACCGTGCAAGTCGATCTGGGCAGCAAGAAAACCAGGGACGGGAGCGATTTCTGGAAGATCAATCCCAAGGGCTACGTGCCGACGCTGCAACTGGACGACGGCAGCATCCTCACCGAGGGCCCGGCCATCGTGCAGTACCTGGCCGACCTGAAGCCGGCTTCCGGGCTGGCGCCGGCCAACGGCAGCTTTGCGCGCTACCGTCTGCAGGAGTGGCTGAACTTCATTTCCACCGAGCTGCACAAGCAGTTCAGCCCGCTGTTCAACCCCGCGTTGCCGGACGGCGTCAAACAGGCGCAGAAAGAACGCCTGGCGATGCGTTTCGGCGAAATCGTGGCGGCCATGGGCGGTGCCCCCTGGCTGATGGGCGACGCGTTCACCGTGGCCGATGCCTATCTGTACACCGTGCTGACCTGGGCGGCGTACGTGGGCGTGGACCTGGCGCCGTTCCCGGCGCTGCAGGCGTACCTGCAGCGCGTCGAGGCGCGTCCCGCGGTGCAGGCCGCACTGGCTGCCGAGCGCGAAGCCAAAAAGGGATGAGCGCTGCGGGGTGACACGGCGTGCGGATACCTGCCGGCAGTCGTCGTCAGCACGGTGTGCGGGCTTGCGGATGCGGAACGGCGGTTCACCGGCCCGCGGTTCCGCCGCCGCCGGCCGCATCGCGGTACACGAGCAGTGCGCCGGCACCCGGGTCGCACGCGTAGACCATGGAGCGTCCATCAGTGGCGACGCAGTGGCTGTGTAACGCAGCCGGCAAGGTCTGCAGCGGCAACAGTTGCCTGCCGTCGAATGACAAGACGGTCAGCGTCGCGCTGAGGGCTGCAGACACATAGAGGTGATCGAGCCGCGGATTCCAGGCGATGATGTCCACGCCCTTGCCGGTGGGTGCGCTGGCGATCACGGCGCCGTGACGGGCCAGATCGAGTGCGACTACCTTGCCTTCGGCGCAGCCTACGAACAGCGTGTGCCGCATGGCGTCCAGCGCCAGCCCGCGGCTGCCCCGGCAGGTGTTCGGCCAGACCTGCATGGCATGCAGGTCGTTTAGCGGGATCGCCAGTGTGTGGTTCTGCCACTGGTTGGTGAAGGCCATGCCGTCGGCGGTGTCGATCAGCAGCGATTCCGGGCCGTGCGGCACCGGCACCGCGCCGAGGCGTCGGAGCGAGGGCGTGGTGGCGCCAGCGGACACTGCGAAGCGCTCGATCTGCTTGTTGTGCGGTTCGGTCACCCATATCTGGTGCAGCGGCGCCACGTAGCGCACGTAGTCGGGCTGTCCGGCCAGCGCGATCCGCGCCAGCACCTTACCGGTCTTGGGGTCCACCGCCAGTAGTTGCTGCTGCGGACGGTCGCTGGCGAACAGCAGCCCCATCCCGTAGCTGGAGGACGTGGTGCCGGCATCGTGATCGCCGCCGCCGGCGGGTGCGACGCCGCGCAGTACCTGCAGCGCGTCGTCAGCCGGATCGACCAGCACCAGATTGCCGGTCTGCGCGGCCGGTACCAGAACGCGATCCAGCGTATGGCTGAAGCCGAGGTCGTCGAAGCCCAAGCCGTGTGCACCGCCCGGAATCTTCAGCAGCGTCGGACCGGAAACGCCCGCCACCGCCGCGCCGATCGACAGCGTCAGCAGCAGCGGCGCCGCGGCGCAGCGCAAGAAGCGCGGAGCGGTGCGACGCGGTGCGCGGACAGAATGGACGGTATCGTGGATCGACGGGGTCATCGCGAGCTCCAGGTGGTTTCGAAAACGGGTGGGCCGGAAGAATAAACATTGCGGCGGAGACACTGGCGAAGGTCCGCACGCAGTCGGTCCGGTATGTGTGCCTCGAGGCTTCCGCACCGGGCCGTGTGTTTCAGATCCACGAGGGTAAGCGCTCAAGGTAAAACCAATCTGACAGCATCCCTACGAGGTTGGTTAAAGTGCCGCGCGCGCTCAGTGCGCCAGCGCCGTGACGGCGGGCGCGACGCCGGCGCCCATGGCGGCGTCGGCCAGCGGCAGCTCGAAGCAGAAACAGGCGCCGCGTCCGTCGGGACGGGGCATGGCGCGGATGACGCCGCCGTGCAGCTCGATGATGCTCCGGCAGATCGCCAGGCCCAGGCCGCTGCCGGTGTCCGTCGGCGCGCGCCCGAAACGCACGAAACGGTCGAATGCCTTTTCGTACTGATCGTCTTCGAGGCCAGGGCCGTCGTCCTCGACGCGGCAGCACCAACGCGTCTGCTCGACGCTCGAGCACAGCCGCACTCCGCCGCGCGGCGGCGAGGCGTCCAGTGCATTGTTGACCAGGTTGAACAGTACTTGGCGCAGACGCTGCTCGTCGATGGCCACGCTTCCCGCACCGGCGTAGGCAATATCCAAACGGATGCCGCGGTGGCAGCAGAGTGCGCGCAGATCACCCTCGATCGAGCGCAGGAACTCGTGCGGATTACGTGGCAACAGCCGCAGGCTGAGTGCATGCGCCTCGGCACGTGAGATGAACAGGAGTTCGTCGATCATGCGGCTGACGCGACCCAGTTCCTCGAGCTGTACCAGCACCGCTTCTTCGGAGCGGCCTTGCAGATTGCCATCGGTCAGCAGCTTTTCGGCATGCAGGCGCACCAGTGAAAGGGGTGTCTTCAGCTCGTGCGAGACCTCGGCGGTGAACACTCGCATCTGCTTGAAAGCGCCTTCGATGCGGTCGAACATCTGGTTGAGCAGCTTGGCCAGGTCCGACAGCTCATTGTCGACGCCTGCCACCGGAATGCGCGCGTCAAGATTGTCCGAACGGATGCGGCTGGCTGTCTGGCCGATCAGCCGTACCGGCCGCAGCACCACGTCGCCCAGGCCGAAACCCAGGCCTGCGCTGATCAGCAGCATGGCCGCCAGCAACGCCAGACTTACCTCCACGTAGGCCCGCAGGACCTGGTGCATCTGCCGCGTCGGCGTACCCACGGTGATGTCGAAGGGCGGGGCGATGAACTCGGCCACCCGCAGTCCGCCGATACCGGGCACGGAAGCGTTGTAGATGTGCTTGCGCGGAATATCAGGTATGGGCCGTCCAGCCAGATTGCTGGAATAGAACAGCATGCCGTGACCGGGGATGTTGATGTTGATGTAGAACAGTACAGAGGCGTAGTTGGTGGTCTCGCGGATACGCCGGTCGATGATGTCCGGCGTCAGCGCGTGATAGTCCCGGCCCAACCGCGCACGGATCTGCTCGAATTCGACGCGGTTGAGCAGGTCGAGATCGTGGTCGATGTAGTTCTCCAGCAGCACATAGCCGGCGGCGAACAGGATCGCCAGCGTCACCGTGGCGCTGAGCGCATACCACACTGCGATGCGTGTGCGGATCGACCTCATGCCATCTGGTAGCCGATGCCGCGCAAGGTTCTGAATAGCGGCGCGCCGGACGAGTCTTCCAGTTTGGCGCGCAGCCGGCTCATGTAGACGTCGAGCAGGTTGGTGTCGACCAGTCCGGGCCAGATGCGATCGGAAATAAAGTCGCGCGTGAGCGTGCGTCCGATGTTCTGCATGAACAGCTCGAGCAGTGCGAACTCGCGGCTGGTGAGGTCCACCGGCTGCCCATGTGCGCGCACGGTGTGGCCCGCCAAGTCGAGGCGAATGCCCCGATGTTCGATCAGTGCCTGCTTGACCACCGAGTGACGGCGCAGCAGGCAGCGCACGTGCGCGAGCAGTTCTTCCAGGCTGAAGGGCTTGGGCAGGTAGTCGTCGGCACCCAGATCGAGGCCACTGATGCGATCCTCGACACTGTCGCGGGCACTGAGGATCAGCACCGGTTCGTTGAAACCGCAGCGCCGCCATTCGCGCAGCAGATCAAGGCCATCGCCATCGGGCAAGCCGAGATCGAGGATGATGGCATCGCAGCTCGATTCGCACAGCGCATCGCGGGCTTGTGCGCAGGTCTGCGCCAGGCTCACGGTATAGGCGCGCTCGCCCAGCCCCTGCCTGAGAAATTCGCCCAGCCGCGGCTGGTCCTCGACCACCAGGATTTTCATCGAGTCGCCTTGAGCTGTGGGCGTCGCGCGCAGTCTAGGCTGCGGACTTGCGCGAGTACCGCCGCGCCGCACAACGAACGGGGTGCTGCGATGCGCCATCGAAGTGAGCGCCATTTCAGGTCGGTTTCAGACAACCGTCCTAGCGTCCGCCGCGTACCCGCAAGTCGCACGGACTGACGGATTCATCACTGTCATCGGGATTACGTCATGCCTCGGCGCGTATCGCTGTCCGCACTCGTTCTCATACTTCTGATCGTCGCTGCGACACCTGCACGTGCCGGCATGCCCATGCCCATGCTGCCCGGCAGCGGGCCGCGTATCTACGCGCAGCACCTGCTAGAGCGCGCGTTGGGTACGCATCCCGGTGTGCTGCTGCTGGGCATGCACGTCACGCCGCCCGGCAAGGGGCGGAACGAAATCATCGCCTCCAACTTCGGGCGTATCGGCAAGCCCGCCGATCGTGACGATCTGCACGTCATCGTCAGTGGCCAGGCCAAGCTTGAGATCAACAAACAAGGCAACCGCTTCGAAGTGGAGCTGCCGCTCGAGGACATGATCGGGACTACCATCGGCGCGCTATCGGTGGTCTTTCCCTACCGTCCAGGCGAAGACCGTGCAGCGCTCGGACGACAGGCCTTCGCTATCCGCGACGCACTGCGCCGGCACATCCTCACGCTGAAGAATCTGTTCGATCCCTACCCCTTCGTAGCCGACCCGCCGCCGGACGACACCCTGGCGCAGAAGTTGGTGGACGAAACCCTGGACGCACACCCGCATCTGCTGGTGATCGGTATGCACGTCACCCCGCCCGGTGCCACACGGAATGTGATCGTGGCGTCCAACTTCGGGCGCATTGGCAAGCCTGCCGACGGCGACGACATGAGCGTGGTCACCAGCGGCAAGCCCAAGCTCGAACTGAACGCCGATGGCAAGCGCTATGAGGTCGAGCTGTGGCTGCTGGATCGCGCAGGCAAGAGCGTGGGCGCAGTGTCGTTCGTATTCCCCTACCGCAAGGGCGAAAACCCGCAAGTGCTGCTGAGGCGTGCCGAACACCTGCGTGACGCGCTGCGTGCGCGCATCCCTTCACGTGACGCGCTGCTGGCCAAGGCCTGAGCACGGGCGCCCCTATGCCCTTCACGACCAGGAACCCGTGCATGTCGATCCGTTGCAGGCTCGCTGTCCTGCTGATGCCCTTGCTCGGCCTAGCCGTGGCCCGCGCCGCAGCACCGCCGCCGCCGCTGCAGCTACTGGGCCGCACCGTGCTGCCCGGCTACAGCGGCGACTTCGACCATATGGCCGCCGACATCCGCGGCAAGCGCCTGTTTATGGCCGCCGAGGATCACGGCACGTTGGAAGTGTTCAATCTCGTCACCGGCGCGCACGAGCACACGCTGACCACCTTCGGCACGCCGCACGGCATATTGTTCCTACCCAGGGCCAACCGCCTGATCGTGACCGACAGCGGCAAGGCAGGCACGGTAATCCTCGACGCCCGTACCTACGAAGTACTCGGACACATCAAGCTGGCACCCGGCGCCGACTCCATGAGTTACGACGCGCCGCGCGGACGGCTTTACATCGTCACCGGCGGCAGCGATGTCGGCATGAAGCACTGCTGGATCAATGAGGTCGGCCCGCTGACCGGGCATGTGTTCCGCCGGGTGCGCGTGGATTCTGACCACACCGAGGCGATGGCGATCGAACCGCACGGGCGGCGCATGTTTGTCGACATCGCCGACCACGATGAGGTGGCGGTGCTGGACAAGCACACACTGAAGACGTTGGCGCTTTGGCCCATTCGTGGTGCCCGGCTCAACCTGTCGATGGCGCTGGATGCGCGCGACCATCGCCTGTTCATCATCACCCGCAAGCCCAGCAGGCTGGTGGTGATGGACAGCGACAACGGCCGTACCGTGGCCGAGCTGGACGCACCCGCCACCGTGGACGGCGTGTTCTACGACGCTGCGCGCCGGCGTATCTACGTGCCGGGTGGCGCCGGCGCGGTGGGCGTGTACCAGCAAGAGGACGCCGATCACTACCGGCTGCTGGCCGACGTGCCCAGCATGCAGGGCGCCAAGTCCGGCGTGCTGGTGCCGGCCATCGGCCGGCTGTACCTGGCGGTTTCTCCGGGTCCGCACGGCCAGCGTGGCGCCATGCTGCGCTACGCCTTGCCGCCGTCGCGCTGAAGGGCGCGCACGGCCGCACATCACCAGGACGATCACACAGACAAGCAGGACGTTGCGATCGATTCATACGCACACGCATCCAGGGGGAGGTCCATGAACACGATCCGCGGAGGCCAACTGCAGCATCCGACGTTTGCGGCCGTGGGCTGCAGTCTTGCAGCGCTGCTGTTCGCGCTGCCCGCGCACTACTTGCATCCCCATCAACCCGGATGGGCGGCCAGTGACTACCATCGGCCCCGCCCAGATCGCGCCGCGCAACCTCGACACCTTGGTGTTGGGGATGGCGGCGCGTGGCGATCAGCGGCATCGTCGGCACGCGCATGCACGGCGGCGGCATCATGATGATCGGCACCACCGCCGGGGACTCGCCGTTGTACCAGTACCAGCGGCTGTTCCGCGCCAATCCGAACGGCGCACCGCTGGCCTACGCCAACGACAACAATGCCGACGCTGCCACCTATTCGCCGATCGGGCGGCTGGTGTACGGCGAGGCGTCGATCCGCTTCTAGGCGCGCCGTCCGCGCGATGGAACGCGCGCAACCCGCCTCCTCCGTTGCAGACGAGGTTCCCGAGTGTCCGCCGCCGCTGCCCGCATCGCCGCCCGCCTCGACCGCCTGCCCGCCTCGCGCACGATTTGGGCGCTGGTGGCGCTGATCTCGCTGGGCGGCATTTTCGAGTTCTACGACCTGTTCTTCACCGGCTACGTGGCACCGGGCATGCTGAAGTCGGGGTTGTTCACGCCGGCCTCGCTGGGCGTGTTCGCGCAGCTCTCGGCGCTGAAGATCGCCGGCTTCGGCACCTTCGTGTTTTGCACCTTCGCCGGCCTGTGGGTGGGCGTGGTGATATTCAGCCAGGCCGCCGATCGCCTGGGCCGCAGGCCGGTGTTCATCGGCTCGCTGCTCTGGTACGTCGTGGCGACCTCGATCATGGCTTTCCAGCAGAGCGGCGAACTGCTGAATCTGTGGCGTTTCGTCGCCGGCATCGGCTTCGGCACCCAACTGGTGACCATCGACGCCTACGTGTCCGAACTAATCCCGCGCGCGCAGCGCGGTCGCGCCTTCTCGGTCAACCAATTCATCACCTTCTGCGCGGTGCCGGTCGTGGCGCTGCTGGCCTGGGCGCTGGTGCCGCGCGCGCCGCTGGGCATGGAAGGCTGGCGCTGGGTGGTACTGATCGGTTCGTTGGGCGCGCTGCTGGTGCTGCTGTTGGTACGCCATCTGCCGGAAAGTCCACGCTGGCTGGCGCTGCACGGCCGCGAGGCCGAAGCCGAGGCGGTGATGGCTGCGATCGAGGACAAAATCGTCGCCGAGACCGGCACAGCACTGCGTCCCCCCGCCGCGGCCGCGGCCGAGGAGGAGGGCGCGGGACGTTTCAGCGAGATCTTCGCGCCACGCTACCGCGGGCGCACGCTAATGCTCTCGGTGTTCAACATGGCGCAGGTGATCGGCTTCTACGGCTTCGCAGCCTGGGTGCCGACGCTGCTCATCGCGCGCGGCGTCACCGTTACCCACAGCCTGGAGTACTCGTTCATCATCGCCATTGCCAATCCGCTGGGGCCGCTGCTGGGCACGCTGTTCGCCGACCGCATCGAACGCAAGATGCAGATCGTGCTGGGACTGGTGGTGATGGGCCTGACGATGGCCGCGTTCGCGCGCGCCAGTGCGCCGTGGCTGCTGATCGTGCTGGGCGTGCTGTTCACCCTGGCTGCCAATGTGATGTCGTACGCCTACCACAGTTACCAGGCCGAGCTGTTTCCCACCCGCATCCGCGCGCGTGCGGTGGGCTTCGTGTATTCGTGGAGCCGCATCGCCGCGGCGTTCGCCGGGCTGGCCATCGGCTATTTCGTCAACGCCGGCGGCGTACCAGCGGTGGCTGCGTTCATCGGCGTGGCGATGCTGGTGGGTGTGCTCGCCATCGGTGTGTTCGGTCCGGCCACGCGCGGCGCGGCGCTGGAGGATCTCAGCCGCTGAGCGGTAGCGGTGCCGCGCAGACCGCGGCCAGCACGGCACGCTGCGCGCGCTGCTGTGCGACATCCAGCGGCAGGTAGTGCGGTGGAGCGACGGCGATGATGCGCTGGCCTGCGCGGGTGAGCGCGAAGCGCAGGAACGCGCACGCCTCCCGTGCCGGCCGCGGCGGCAGATACACGTACAGCGCGCGGTCCAGCGGATAGCCGCCAGAGACCACTGCCGCGCGTGTGCCGCGCCAGAGGCGGCCGCGCCGATCCACCAGCGCCAGCGCGCGCACCGCCGGCGTAGCACCATTGAGGTCGGCGAAGCACAGTGCGTCGCGGTCGCGCGTCACCCGCGCCAGCACCTGCGCCGATTCGGCATAGCCGGTGTAGCCGGCGGACCAGACGCCGCCGTCCAGCACATGCTGCTGCATCCAGCGGCCCAGTGCGGTGGCCGGCGCCAGCCCGCAGGCATGCAGCGGCTGCACGGCCCAGGCGCCGCCCAGACCCAGTTGCCCCCAGCGCGTGATCGTCGCCGCGCCGGGTGCTGCGCCCAGTATGCGTGCCAGTACCGCCAGCGTAATCCGGCGCAATGGATTGGCAGCGTTGACGAACACACCCAGCGGCGCCGAGCGCGCGCGCGGATCCAGCGCGTCGTGCGCCACGATAATGCGCACCGGTACGACGCCGAAGGCACGCCGGTAGGCCGCACGGTCGGCGGCGGTGAACGCGGCACCCATCGGCGCGAATGCACTGCGTCGGGCGATCAGCGCGGGTGGTGCGGTGCGCGTGCCGTGCAGCACGAACGCGAAGTGCGCGTCGGGATGGCGCGCCGACCAGGCGCGAACGAGCGCGCGCAACAGCGGCGCCATGTCGTTGTAGCCGACCACACGCAACGCGCCGGTACGCGTGCGCCAGACAGGCACGATGCCGGCCGCGGTGCCGGTCAGTGCGCACAGCGCGAGCAGCAGCGCAGCCCGTCGCGTCCTCATGGGGCGCAGGCGCGCACGCGCAGCGCGCGCGCACCGATGCGCTGCCTGGGGGTCAGCGGCAGGAAATGCATGGCGTGGCCGCCCACCGCCGCCTGCCCTGCACGGCCCAGCACGTAGGCCAGGAACGCGCAGGCAGTCGGCGCCAGCAGCCGGTCATGCGTCGCCGCGAAGCCCAGATAGATGCGCCGCGCCAGCGGGTAGCGACCGTCGGCGATGCTGGCCGGCGTACCCACGATGGCCGGCGCATCGGCGCTGCGCGCCAGCGGCACGGCGCGCACGTGCGCGTCGAGCAGGCCGAAGCCGCTGTAGCCGATGCCATCCCCGTCGCGCCCCACCGCGCGCACGATGCCAGCGAAGACCGGCAGGCCCGGGCGATCGTCCACCACGCGCAAGCCCGTGCGCCAGGGGACGCCGCGCAGTACGCGCAGGTCGAGATCGTTGACGATGCCCGGCGGATTACCGTCGGGACGACGCGGTGTCATGCCGTAAAGGTGCAGCCGCCGTTGCGACCATGCGCCGCCCAGACCCAGTTGCCCCCAGCGCTCGAGCGGGCGGCCATCCGCGAGGCGCCCGCTGAACACCGCACGCAGTTGGGCGAGGTCGAGCCGTTTCAGCGGATTGCCGCGCGCCACGATGACCGCCAGCGCGAACGTGCCGTGCGGGGTGGCGACGCTGCCGCGCGCCACCGGGATCAGCCATAGCTTTCGGCCCTGCGCGCGCAGCGCGGCGGCCTCTGCCGGAAACGGTTCGCGCGCGAAGCTGACGCAGCCGGCGCGACCGGCCAGCAGGTCGGATACGCCGCCCGCGCTGTAGCGGTGCAGGTCCGGGGCCTGTACCGGCGCGTCCGGATGACGCGCGCTGTAGGCCGCGGCCCAGTCGGCCAGCAGCGGCTGCATCGTACGCGCACCGGTGCAGCGCAACGACGCCGCAGGGCGTGGCGCGCCGCCGCCGGGGGCGGCGGTGAATGCCGTCATCAGCGCCAGCAGTACGGCGGCACGGCTCAGGGCCCGCCCAGTGCCCATAGCACCACCGCGTCGAACAGTGCCTTGCCCTGCGGGGTGATGTCGTCGAAGGTAGGGTTGTCCATCGGCAGCAGCGCGCGCCGCGCCGGCGCCACGAAGCCGTCGGCCATGGTGGCACCCTTGGGGTAGCCGAAGATGGCGCGCTGCTGCGGCGCACCCGGCAGGGTAGCGATGACGATGGCATCGGGCGTCGGCCGCGCCCACTTCAGCACGCCCGGCGTCTGCATGAACTTCACCGGCCCCGGTGGTAATCCGGCGGCCATCGGGTTCCACGCGCCGACGATGTCGAGGTAATCCGTCGGCGGATCGTCGCTCTCCTTTTCTTCGCCGTGCTCGCCGTAGTCGACGTAGCGGTCACGGCCGGCGAAGTGCAGCGTGTCGGAAAGCAGGCCCTCCATGCTGATCAGCGGTACCGGCACGTCGACATACTTGTTGGCCAGCTTGTACTTCGAACAGGTCGAGGAGATCAGCACCAGGTTCATCCCGCGTGCACGGCGCTGCGGGTCCATCTGGTCGGCGATCACTACCCGGAAGCCCAGCCGGCGCAGGCGTGCGACGATGGCGGCGTCCGCGCGGCGGCCTTCGCCGGCGTGCAGGCGTTCGACGTAAAGGATCTTCTTGCCGGCGGCTATGCGGCGGATGCGCGCGTCCAGCGCGCGCGGATCATAGGCCGGCAGTGCCGGGGGCGGGCTCATCGCCCAGCGCAGGCAGGCACCAAACAGCTTCAGGCCCAAATACCACTCGCGCAGCGCGCGCTGGCGCGCGGCCGGTCCGTGCACCGCGGTGAGCAGATGGAAATTGTCATTGGACAAATAGAATCCCACGCGCCGCGCCGGCGCAGGCCGGCCATCGGCCAGTGTCGCCGCGCGCTCGTAGGTGAATACGCCGGCCTGGTCCTGGGTGCCGTTGAAATCCACCAGTACGCGGCCGCCGGGGCCGGGATGGCCCCAGCCCACCGTGGCCGGCTCCAGGTACAGCGTGCCGAACAGCTGCGGCTTCAGTCCCACCGCGCGGCTGATCGCCGAGGTGGTGTTCGCGCCGTAGCCGTACAGTACCGAGAAGCTTTCGGCGAAGTGCTGCACGGGATCGACCACGCCGAAGTCGCGATGGAGGCGTGGTCCGGTCAGACCCAGGTGCGGGTAGTCGAAGGCGTTCCAGGTGAACACCGGCACCGGCGCGCCGGCGTACTTGTCGCCCAGTGCCTCGGGGCTGGCGGTGGAGGAGATGATCACCAGCCGCACGCCGGTCAGGTCGCCCACCGGCGCGTGCGCGCCGACCGTGCGCACGCGCAGGCCGTGCGCCTCCAGATAGGCGCGCACGCGGGCGTCGTCGTTGGGGCCGGCGGTGGCGCCGGTGACGAAGCGCACCTCGGCACCGCGCAGTGCAGACCAGGGCAGCAATGCGGCACGCGCGGGCAGACACAGCGCCAGCATCAGCAGCGCGAGCAGTGGAATGGGCGGACGATGGACGCGCATGCACGGAGCCCCCATGATCAAGGTGCAGCCGCAGGCGTGGCGGACGGCGCTACGCCCAATGCCTGCAGGGTGAGGCTGCCGTGCGCCGCCGGCAACGCCAGCCATATGCGTTGATGTGCCGGGTCCAGCGCCAGTTCCGCGCTGCCGGCCGGCAGCGGCACCTGTCCGCCGTCGGCATAACGGATGAAGGCGTACATGCGTACCGCTGCCAGCGTACTGGCATAGACGAAGAAGGCACCGCCCTTCCAGCCCGGCAGCGGCTTGAAGGCGAACACGCCACGCGCGGCGCCCGCCGGTGCCGACAGGCGCTCGAAGGTGAAGCCGATGTCGGCGTCGATCACCGAGACTCCACCGTTGCCGCAGGCCACGAACAGCCGGCGCCCGACCGGATCGATCGCCAGGCCCGTGGGCAGGCGGCAGCCGGGGGTGGGGATGCTGCCGGCCAGACGCAGCGGGCGCGTGTCGATCACGGCTATGGCATTGCGCGCCGGCAGGCTGACGAACAGTCTGCCGTAGCCGTTGTCGGTCATCTGCGCCGGTGCAGTGCCCAGCGCGATCACGGCCAGGCGCCGGCCGTCGTGCGGATCGACTGCCTCGAGATCCGTGGTACCGGCGTGTTCGACGAACAGCGCGTGTGCGCCGGCAGTCACCGCCAGTCCGGAGGGAGAACCTTGGTGGAGCCGCAGCACGCGCAGCACACGCAAGGGGTGCAGCGCCAGCACGGCGATCGCCGCGGGCGTGCGCAAGGCCACGTAGCCGCGCGCGTCGCGCAGCGCCAGCGCGGTGGGTATGCCAGGCAGCACCAGCGTACCGGCCGGCGCCCCGCTGGCGGCATCGAATGCATACAGTTCGTGTCCGGCCGCCAGCAGCAATCGTCGGCCGCCGGGGGTCAGTGCCAGTGCGGCGGGTGGCCCCGCGACCGGCACCGCAACGCTGCGCAGTGGGCGCAACGGCAGCGCCGGTATCCGGTCGTGCGCCGCCGCTACCGCGGCCAGCATGCAGGCGGCCGGAACGGCAAATCGCAGGCGTATGCTCATGCCGGCGGCACGCCTAGCAGCGTGTCGCTGGCGTGTGCCTGCACCGCGCGCAGCGGCAGAAAAATGCCCTGCTCCAGCACGATCTGCTGGCCCTGGCGGCTGAGGATGAAGCGCAGGAACTCGCGCAGGGCCGGCGTCATCGCCCGCCCCGGCGGCAGGTCGAGGTCGGCGTACACCAGACGGCTCAGCGGGTAGTCGGCCAGCGCCACGTTGCGGTAGGTTGGCGCGTAGTAGTGTGTGCCGTGGGCACTGAGCGCGAGCAGCTTGACCGGTGCGTCCACGAAAGACAGACCGGTGTAGCCGATGCCATCGGGATCGGCCGCTACTTCGCGCGCGATCGGGAACACAGTGCGCGCCTCGTGCAGACCAGTACGCCAGTGGCCACGCCGGCCGTGGGCACCGAGCACGCGCTGGCGCACGAATTCCTCGAAGCCGTTCCAGGGTTTGATCGCGTAGACGTGGATCGGCCGTGCCGCCCACGCTCCGGTGAGCCCCAGCTGGCCCCAGGTGGTGATTGCGGTGCCGCCGCGCAGGTGGCTGCGCGAGAGGATGCGATCGAGTTGGGTGAAGTCGAGGCGGCCGATGGGGTTGTCACGGTTGACGATGACGCCTACTGCGTCGAGAAATCCGAACTGCCGCCACGAACCTCCGCATACCGGGATGCTCAGCGGCGCGTAGTGGTGGCGTGCCTCGAACCGGGCCACGTTGGTGGGCGTCAACTCGCGCGAGACGAAGGCTGCCGTGACCTGTCCGGTGTTCATCCGCTCCGCGCCCGTGGTGCCCTCGTAGGGTGGCCCCAGGCGCAGCCGCACGTGCGGATAGAAGTGCGCGAAGGCGTGTATCCAGGCCTGCACCAGTCCGGGCAGCGTGTCGGACGCGGCCAGCGTGAAATTGCCGCGCAGATCGGCGCCGTAGCGTGGCTGGAACAGGCGCAGGTGCGGATCCAGTGTCGGTTGCAGCAGTTCCGGCGTCGGCAGCGGACGGCCGTGCAGTTTGCCGGCCTCGTCCTGGGCCCTGGTCTGCGGCACGTGGGACGGCGCCGGTGGCAGCAGCCACTCGACGCTCCGTGCGGACGCGTCCTGCACGCGTGCGGCGGATGCGAGGCCCACAGAGCCGATCAGCAGCGCAAGCAGACCCGCGCGCGGCAAGAGTCGGACAGGCATCGGCGGCTCACTCGAAGAACGCGCGCAGGGTCAGCGTGTAGGCACGTGGAGCACCCGGCACGATGGCGAGCGGACCGGTGAATCCAGAGCTGACGTAATAGGTCGTGTCGAACAGGTTCTGCACGTTGAAGGTCAGAGAGTAGCGGCTCCACCGGTAGTACAGCGCGGCATCGACGCGCGTGTAGCTGGGCAGATGCAGGATGGCCTCGTTGGCCTTGGTGGCGATGAATCCCTGCCGGCCGCCGTCGTAGATCACGCCCAGCCCCAGCCCCAGCCCGCGCACCGCTCCGCCCATGAAGTCGTAGCGCGTCCACAGGTGCGCGCTGTTCCTGGGTACGTCCGGCAGCGGCTGGCCCACCTGGAAAGCATTGGTCGACGCGGTCACCTTGGCATCGGTGTAGGCATACCCGGCGAGGATCTGCCAGTTGGGGAGCGGGCGCGCGTTGATCTCGAACTCGGCGCCCTGCGAGCGCGCCTTGCCGAACTGCTGGTAGCAGGTGCCGTAAGGGCAGGCAAAGTGGCTGAAAGTGTTGCGCTCGTTGATGCGGTACAGCGCCAGGGTGGCGAAGGCGCGGCCATGCATGAAGCTGACCTTGCTGCCCACCTCGACCTGATTGGCGTACACCGGCGAGAAGCTGTTGACGCCGCTGGTGTTGATGGCGTTGGCCGGCGGCGGCACATAGGAGGTGCTGTAGTCGGCGTAGTACGACCAGTTGCGGGTCGGCTTGTAGACGATGCCGGCCATGGGCAGCACGTCACTGGTGTTCTTGTTGCTGCTGGGCACGTTGGGTACGCGCAGCTCCTGGATATCCTGGTGGTCGTGCTGGTAACGCACGCCGAAGTTGCCCAGCCAGTGCTGCGAGAATTTCATCATGTCGATGAAATAGGCGCCGTAGCTGATGGTGTTGGAGTAGCGGTTGCTCAGAAACTTGGGATTGCTGGCCGCGGGCAACTGGTCCAGCGCCGGACCCTGGCCGTAGACCGGGTTATAGATGCTGATATCCAGCGAATTCGGGCCGCTGGTGGGCGCGTTGTAGAACTGCGTGCGGTTGAAATCATAGCTGTCGCGCCCGCCGGTCAGTCCGGCGACGGCCTTGTTGCGAATGCCGCCGATGTGGAAGGGCATGTCCAGGCTGGTATCGAAATGATCGTACTGGCGCTTGTTGATCTGTCCGCGCGCGCGCCGGGAAAGATCCAGGAGATTGGGAAGAATCTTCACGACATCGTGCCCGCGCGCGCTGTCCGTGTGCCATACAGAGCGCATGTTGAAATGCCAGGTCATGCCGTTGTCGAGGTGGTGGGTCAGAAAAAAGCTGACCACGCTGCCCCATTCGCGGTACCAGTCACCCGGTTCCTGGTAGCGCGTGGTGATCGGCGCCACCAGATTGATGTTGCTGTCCGGCGCGACCAGATAGGTGTCGTAGCTGTAATGCAGGTGTTGATAGACGTACTGCAGGGTGGCACTGGTGGTGTTGCTGATGCGCCAGGTGACGCTGGGCGCGAAGTACAGACTGCGGTAGTAGGTATCGGTACGGAAACCGTCGCGGTTGGAGTTGTCCAGAATCACGCGGTACAGAAAACGTCCGCTCTGGTCGATGGGACCGGTGAGATCGGCCGCGACGTCGCTGCCCAGCTTGCTGGTGGCGCCGATGCCGTGGCCGGCGTAGCCGCTGCCGGAGGCGCTGAACTCGTAGAACGGCTCGCTGCGCGGTTTCTTGGTGATCAGGTTGATGAAACCGCCTGGCTCTTCCTGGCCGTTGGCCACCGAGGACGGTCCGCGCACCACCTCGATGCGCGAGATGCCGATGGTCACCGGCGAGCCGAAGCGCGTCGCCAGTCCCGGCAGGCCGTCCACCAGGATGGTGTTGGGGTCGTTGGCACCGGCGGTGAAGCCGCGGAAGGTGATGTCGTAGCCGGTGACGCCCGCGCTCTGGATGCCGGTCATGTAGCCGTACAGATCGCTCACTTTGTGCACATCGATCGCGTTCATGAAGCTCTGCGAATAGCTGGAAATCGAGTAGGGCGTATCGATGACCGGCACATCGAGCTTCATGGCGCTGATGCCTGCATTGGAAACGAACCGCCCCTGCACCACCACTGCCCCCAGTGTCTTGGCGTGTTTTCGCGCCTCGCGCGTGCTGGCAGCGGCCGGCGGCCGGGCGGCCTGCTGTGGTTGTGGCGGTGCCGAAGTCCTGGCGCCGGCGGGTGCGGCGGCCAGCGCGGCGGCCAGCGCGGCGGCCAGAGGCAACTGCCGCAGGAACGGACGGGTCAACCGGTCGATCGGATGCATGATCCAGCCCCTCGTGATTGGCTGTCTCCGCACGCGGCACGCGCAGCGTCATGCGGGATCGCTCACGTGCGCGAGCCGCCGGAGGCTCCGTGACCGTAGGCGCTGGATCTAAAAGGAGGCTGAAAAGAAGACTACGATGCCGTAACACGCCGGGTAGCGAATCGCAGGCCAGGCGGGCAATCCTGCGAACGGGGGTTGCACGCCCCAGCGGATTGCGTCATGGCGGCGTGGTCACCGCGCCCACGATCTCGTAGTGACGCACCAGGCCTTCCTGGTCGAGCAGATACTGCGCCTCCTCGGCGGTATAGACGGCCTTGTCCGCGTCGCCGCCCGCCCAGTCGCGGATCGCATCCATCGAGTCCCACAGCGTCAGCACCACGAACTCGGCACGCTCGCCCTGGAACCGCTGCAGCGCCCAGCCGCCGCGCTGCCCGGGCTGGCCGGCGACGCCCGGCAGCACCACGCCGTTGAGATAGGCGAGGTAGGCCGCGGCCGAATCCCGGTGGGTGATGCCCCGCCAGACGCGTGCAATCATGCCGGATCCCCCGTTGCCGCAGGTCCGCCGAGCTTATCAGCATGCGCCCGCGCGGCGGCCGCGTGGGCCCGCTGGCCGGCCGCGTTGAAGCGCTGCAGCGCCTGCAGCCACAGTTCGTGCTGGCCGGCCTCGCTGGCCGTGTCGGGAACGCGGCTGAAGGGAATGCGCATCGGCGCTGCGTCGTGCGCCAGGGCGGCGCCGAGTGCGCCAAAATACACCGTGTTGTGCCCGAAGCGGGTGTTGATGCGGTCGATGGTGGCATCCAGGCGGCTGCTGCTGGTGGCGGCCGCGCCGAACAGATCGGGCTGCGCCTGCGCCGGATCGCGCAGGCGGTGCAGGGTGACGCTCAGCGCCAGCGGGCGCGCGCCGCGCGGACCGGGCAGCGCCGGCGCGGCGGAATCCTCGATCAGCGCGCGCAGCTCGTGCAGCAGGGTGCGCGTGCTGGCGGTGGCGGTGAAACGCGCCTCGCGCGTCCAGCGCGGCCGCTCGCCGGTGTAGCGCACGCGCACCGACAAGGCGCCCGCCGTCAGGCCCAGGCGGCGCAGCCGCATGGCCGCCTTGCTCAGCAGCTTGAACAGCACCGCGCGGGCGCCGGCGGCGTTGCGCAGCTCGGGCCCCAGCACGTGCGAGTGGCCCACCGAGCCGCGCACGGTCACGCGCGGCGGCAGCCAGCCGCCGTGCAGCAGCGTGTGGAAGCGTTCGCCCTCGATGCTGCCCCAGGCCCGGCGCAGCGTCGCGGCATCGGCCGCGGTCAGCTGCGCCACGCTGCGGATGCCGTGGCGGTGCAGGCGCCGCTCCAGCGCCGGGCCGATGCCGCACAGGTCGCGTAGGTCCAGACCGTGCAGCGCCTGCGGCAGATCGGCCGGCTCCAGCACCGCGAGCCCGTCCGGCTTGTGCATGTCGGCGGCGGTCTTGGCCAGGAAGGCATTGGGCGCGATGCCGATCGAGCAGCGGATGAACCCGGCCTCGCGCGCGATTTCGCGTTTGATGGCGTGCGCCAGCGCCTCGGCGCGCTCGCGCCGGCACTCGCTGCCCGTCAGCGCGCAGTCCACCTCGTCGATCGAGCCCACGGTGGCGATCGGCAGCACGCGGCCGATGGCCGCCAGCAGGCGGTGGTGCCACTCCACGTACAGCACCGGGCGCGCCAGGCACAGCACCAGTTGCGGGCACAGCCGGCGGGCGTCGGCCACGCGCGTGCCGGTGCGGATGCCGAGCGCCTTGGCGGCGTAGCTGGCGGCGATGCAGCAGGTGCTGTCGCTGAGCACCGGCACCACCGCCACCGGCCGACCGCGCAGCGCCGGTTGCACCTCCTGCTCGACCGAGGCGAAGTAGCTGTCGAAATCGACGAACAGGCTGCGCAGCGTCATCACCGGCCTCCGGGCGAGGCGGGTAGTCCAGCCTAGCGCAGTCGCAGCTCCTGCGATGCGCGGACGGGCATTGCCGCTGCCGCGCGCCGCGCGCATGCTGGGGCGGTGCGCGCCCGGCGGGGCGCGGAAACGGGAGGCGGGCGGCGTGCTGTTGACCTGGCTGGGTGCGTGGGCGGGCCTGGGTCCCGCAGGTGCGGTGCCGGCCGCGCTGGCGGCCTGGCTGCTGGCGACGCTGCTGCTGCTGCTGGCGCTGCGCGTCGTGGCGGGGTTCTGGCTCGCGCCCACGCGTGCCGGCTTGATCGTGCTGCTGTCGCTGGCGCTGACGGCGCTGCTGCTGTTCGCCTGGAATCTGGGCACGACGCTGCTGGGCGCCGACCCGCTGCGGCTGCATGTCGGCCTGGACGCACTGCTGCTGGGGCTGGCCGTGGCCGCGCAATTGTGGGTGCTGCGGCACTGGCTGGTGCTGCCGACGGCGCGCGCGCCGGGAGTGACGGTGCTGATCGGCGTGATCGTGCTGTTCTGGGTGCTGATGGTGGTGGCCGTGAGCGCGGTCGGGCTGGTGCTGGGGCTGCCGGTGCCGCGGCCGTAGCGGGTCAGTAGGCGATGCGCGCGCGCGTGAGCAGTTTGCCGGCCAGCCAGGCCGGGCCGATCAGCAGATAGGCGAGGTCGGTCAGGAACGAGGGCCGCCGGCCCTCCAGCGCATGGCCGATGAACTGCCCGATCCAGGCCAACACGAACAGCGCCGCCGCCAGCAGCGCCAGATCGCGCGCACCCAGCGCCGCGTAGGCGATGTGCGCGAGCAGGCCGAACGCCGCGAATACCGCCAGCATGGCCAGTCCGATCACGCGCGACAGCCGCCAGTAGAACATCCACGCCAGGAACATCGCCACGCCCGCCCACAGTCCCGGCTGCGCGTAGGCGCGCGGCACCGGCACGCTCCACAGCAGCGCGATCACGCACCACAGGATCAGCGGCACGCACACCCAGTGGATGGCGCGGTTGCGCGCGTCGCGGTGATCCTCGCCGTAGCCCTCGAACCACTCGTGCACGCTGCGCATGGCGATCTCCGCGGGGGACCGCTGCCGATGGTACGGGAAGCGCGCCGCGGGCGGCGCGGCTCAGCCGCTCAGCCGCTGCAGCGCCTCGGCGTACTTGGCGCGGGTCTTCTCGATGATTTCCGCGGGAATGTGCGGCCCCGGTGCCCGCTTGTTCCAGTCCAGCGTCTCCAGATAGTCGCGCACGAACTGCTTGTCGTAGCTGGGCGGGCTGCTGCCCACGCGGTACGCGTCGGCCGGCCAGAAGCGCGAGGAGTCCGGGGTGAGCATCTCGTCCATCACGTACAGCCTGTCCGCGGCATCCAGACCGAACTCGAACTTGGTGTCGGCGATCAGGATGCCGCGCCGTGCGGCGTACTCGGCGGCGTCGCGGTACAGCGCCAGCGTCGCGCTGCGCACACGTTCGGCCAGATCGCCGCCGATCAGCGCCACCATGTCGTCGAAGCCGATGCTCTCGTCATGACTGCCGGCGGCGGCCTTGGTCGAGGGCGTGAAGATGGGCTCGGGCAGTTGCTCGGCCTGGCGCAGCCCGGGCGGCAAGACGATGCCGCTGACGCGACCGCTGGTCTGGTAATCCTTCCAGCCCGAGCCGGCAAGATAGCCGCGCGCCACCGCCTCGATCGGTATCGGCCGCAGGCGCCGGGCCACCACGCTGCGTTGCGCGTACAGCGCGGCATCGGTGCCGGCGGGCAGCACGCTGGCGACCTCGATGCCGGTGAGGTGGTTGGGCATCAGGTGCGCGGTGCGCGCGAACCAGAAATTGGAAATCTGCGTCAGCAGCTCGCCCTTGCCGGGAATCGGATCGGGCAGCACCACGTCGAAGGCGGACAGGCGATCCGTGGCGACGATCAGCAGGCGTCCGGCATCCAGCGCGTACACGTCGCGCACCTTGCCCCGGTGCAGCAGTGTCAGGCCGGGCAGATCGGAGCGGACCAGCAGGCTCACGGCAGTCTCGCGGTAGCGGGGCGGGCGCGTATTGTAAGCGGGGCGTCCGTGGCCCGCGGCCGCGCCGCTACACTGCGCGCTTTCGTCCGCGTGCCGTCATGCCTTCCATCTTCCCGCGCCTCGCCGCCGGTGCCGCCGGTGCCGCCGTGGCGGGTTCCATGCTGCTGCTGGCCGCCTGCAGCGCGCGCCTGCCCGACAGCGCCGGCCGCGCCGGATCCGCAACCGCTGCGGACCTGCAGCCCCCCGCGCAGCTCGGCCTGTGCGCAGCCTGTCACGGCAGCGACGGCATCGCGCGCCAGCCCGGCGTGCCCAACCTCGCCGGCCAGCCCGCGGGCTATCTGCTGAAAGCGATGCACGAGTATCGGGACGGCACCCGCGACGCGGCGCTGATGCGCGGCGCTCTCGGCCCTATCAGCGCGCAGCAGTTGCAGGCGCTGGCCGCGTGGTACGCGGCGCAGCCGGCCTGCCCGCCGCGCGCCGCGCGCCGATGAGTTTCCTGTGGACCTGGGTCGGCGCCGGCCTGGGCCTGGCGCT
>JAJYTR010000041.1 GCA_021792975.1 Pseudomonadota bacterium
GGGCGAGCTGGCCTACGATTTCCTGCACGGCGCCGCCGGGGGCGAACACCTCGAGGCCTTCGCCAACGTGCAGTTGCTGCACGCGCGCTTCGTGGCCAGCGCGATCCCCAACCAGGTCGGCAAGCCGCCGGCGTACTCGCCGCGGCACCTGTATAAGGCCGGCCTCACCTGGCGCCGCGACGGCCACTACCGCGTGGCGTTGACCGGCGTGTTCTCCTCCTCGCAGTACTGGCAGGACAGCGCCCAGGATCAGCCCGGCGTCGGCGGCACCGTGCTGTTGCCGGCACTGATCCCGGCGTACTCGGTGTGGGACTTCGCCGCCGACTGGAACCTCACCCCGCGTGTCGAGCTGCTGGGCGGCGTCTCCAACGTTTTCAACCGTACGTACTACTCGCGCGTGTGGACCTACGGCATCGAGCCGGCGCTGGGCCGCACCTGGTACGCCGGCTTCAAGCTGAGCCTGTAGGGCCGGCGGCGCGGCCGTGCGCGGCGCCGCCGGCGGCGGCGCTCAGCCGCCCTGCACCATGCGGATATCGCCGGAGACGGTGCCGACATGGATCGAGCCGTCACCGCTGCCGTAGCGGCCGCTGACGCTGTGTTCGCGCACCGTCACCCCCGGCGGCAGCGCGCCGCCGATGCTGCCGCTGACGCTGCCCAGATCCAGCCGCGCCGAGACGCCCGGCGGCACCTGCAGGCGCGCATCGCCGCTGACCGTATTCAGGCTCACCTCGCCGCCCGGCGCCAGTCCCGTCGTGCGCAGCGTCAGATCGCCCGAAACGCTCTTCAGGCGTGCGCTGGCCACGTTCGCGCAACCCAGATCCACCTCGCCGGAGATCGTGGTCACCTGCGCGTGCGTGCAGGCGCTGGCGGGCACGCGCACGTCGCCGGACACGCTGTCGGCATTCAGCCGGCCGATGCGCGCGTCCACGCGCATGCCGCCGCTGACCGAATGCAGCCACGCCGCCGCGAACGCCGACTGCGTGACCTGCAGCGCGCCGCTGACCGTGTCCACGTCCAGGCGCGGACCCTGCATGCCCTGTACGCCGGCGTCGGCACTTACCGAATGCAGCGTCAATCGCGCACCGCGCGGCACGTAGGCCGTCAGACGCACCGGCAGCAGGTTCTGCGAGCACGCGAACAACAGCCAGCAGCGCTCGACCTTCGAGCGGATGCGCAGCGCGAAGTGCCGCGCATCGCTCTCGATCTCGGGCGCCCTGGCCGCGGCCGGCTGCTCGCCCACCACACGCACTTCGGGCCGGTTCCAGGCGATCACGCGAATGCTGCCGGCGCCGTTGTCGATGCGCACGCTGCCGTCCGCCGCCAGCGGCCGCGTGATGTCGAGGGGCATCATGCGACCCGTTGCGGAAGGCGGTGCCGCGTGAGCAGGCGGTGCCGCGGGGGCGGGTGGCGGCGGGGCTGCCGCGGCCTGCACCGCAGTGGACATCAGCAGGCCGCAGACCAGCGCCGCGGCGCTGCGCGGACGGATTGGCATCATGGACATGGCGGATCTCTCCTCGGTCGGGTGGGTGGCGGGAAGGGGTCAGGAGCTGTGCCCGGAGCGCAGCCGCTGCTCCAGCAATGCGCGCTCGAGACTGCTGTGCACGCGCAGCTCGGTGATGTACGAGGCGTGTGGCAGCAGGCGCTGCGCAGCCTCCAGACTCGCCTGCGCGGTATCCAGCTGGCGCAGGGCCTGGCGCAGCACGGTTGCGTCGGGCGAGGGCGCCGCCTGCCGCAACCAGAGTGGCAGCAGTAGTCCCAGGCCACAGCCCAGCAGCAGCGCGGCGGCCAGCGCCGGCAGGCGGGGGCGCGGCGGGGACGCGGGCGCCGCATCCTGCAACGCGGCAACGATGCGCGGCCACAGCGCAACCGGCGGCGCTTCCTCGCGCGCCAGCCCGCGCAGGGCGCGGTACAGGGCAAAGTCGCGATCGGAAATCTCGTTCATGGATTCACTCCAGTCGTGCGCGCAGCATCGCGCGTGCGCGATGCAGATGCGCCTTGCAGGAACCGGGCGCCAGGCCCAGCGCCTGCGCAATCTCGCCGTGCGTCCAGCCCTCGATGTCGTGCAGCACCAGCACGCTGCGCGCACGCGGCGGCAGCGCGGCCACGGCACGCTCCAGTTCGCCGCGCTCGGCGGGGCAGACGGCAGGCGGCGCGGATGGCTCCTCGTCCGGCGCGGCGGCGCCGTCGTGCGCCGCCCGCGCGCGCAGGGCGGCCAGCGCGGCATGGACGGCGATGCGGTGAATCCAGGTGCCGAAGGCGCTGTCGCCCCGGAACGCCGGCAGCGCCCGCCAGGCGGCCAGGAACGCTTCCTGCGTGCAGTCCTCGGCCCGCCCGCGGTCGTAGCTGCACAGCCGCAGCAGCACGCCGTGCACGCGCGGCGCGTGGCGCCGGTACAGCGCCTCGAACGCCGTCAATGAGCCTGCCGCCGCGGCGCGCGCCAGCGGCGCGTCGGCATCCGCGGGTTCCCTCGCCTGCGTCATCGCGCGCATCGCCGATTGCGGATATCCGTCCATCATGACGCGTTGGATGCGAATCGGGGCGAAAGGGTTTAGCGGGCCACCGACAGCGCCGGCTCCCTCCGGCTCGGCCCCGTGGCCCGTCCGGGAGGACGTCGAAGGAGGGGGCGTACCGTCCGGGAGGACTTCGCTTGATTGCTGTCATCCTGGGGCGCGCGCAGCGCGAACCGGGGATCCAGTCGTACTCGCGGGGCGCCCGTCTGGATCCCGGCTCGGCCCTGCGGGCCGTCCGGGATGACGTACCGGCTCGGCCCTGCGGGCCGTCCGGGATGACATCAGAGAAGGAACGCGCCGGCCGGGAGGACTTCGCTTGATTGCCGTCATCCCCGGGCGCGCGCAGCGCGAACCGGGGATCCAGTCGTACTCGCGGGGCGCCCGTCTGGATCCCGGCTCGGCCCTGCGGGCCGTCCGGGATGACGTACCGGCTCGGCCCCGCGGGCCGTCCGGGATGACATCAGAGCAAGGAACGCACCGGCCGGGAGGACCTCAAAGGCGGTGAGGCGCCGGCCGAAAGGACGTCATCCAGGAAGGGCACCGCCCGGCCCCGAACCTCGGGTCGAGGCGGTCAGCGACTGCGTTCGGCGGCCCGGCGTGCCAGCAGCTCGAGGTCGGCGCGTTTCATCGTGGCCTCGAAGCGCTCCTCGCCCTGGCGCAGGGCCCAGCCGGCGGAGAGGGCGAAGCCCAGCTCGGTATCGGAACGCTGCTCGAGCCGGTGCGCGATCTCGCGCAGCACCGCCTCGCTGGTATCCGGCAGCACCAGCACGAACTCGTCGCCGCCCAGGCGCATCACCGCGTCCTGGCTGCGGCAGGCCGCGCGCAGGAACTGCGCCAGCTTGCGCAGCATGGCATCGCCCTGGGCGTGACCGTAGGTGTCGTTGTAGCGCTTGAATCCCACCACGTCGACGACGATGCAGCCGAAACGCTGGCCGGCTTCGGTGCGGCTGTCGAAATCCTCGATGTAGCGGCGGTTGAACACGCCGGTCAGCGGGTCGACCAGGGTGCGCTCGCGCAACTGGCGATCGTAGCTCTGGCGCAGGGTGATGTCCTGCGCGATCAGCAGGATCTGCGGCGGGCGGTCCTCGGGATAGGCGAGGCTGTGGTACTGCCAGCTGCGCCGTTCGCCGGTACGACCGCGCAGGGCGATCACGCCGGTGTCGCGGCGCCGCGTGGCGCTGCGCTCGAGCATGGCCAGCACCGCCTCGTGGTCCTCGGGCTGCATGAACTCGGTGATCAGCCGCCCGGTCAGTTCGCCGGCATCCACGCCCAGGGCCGCGGCCATGGCGCCGTTGGCCTGCAGGATGCGGCCGTCGTGGTCCTGGCTCCACACCATCCAGATGCCGGAGTCGATCAGATCGCGGTAGCGGCGCTCGTACAGTTCGCCCTCGCTGGCGGCACCCTCGCGCGGGCGCACCAGCAGCAGACGCGCGTCGCGGCGCGCGTACAGCAGCGGGCTGGAGCTGACCTGCACCGGCATCTGCCGGCCGTCGCGGCGGCGGTGGGTCGGCCCGCGCAGCACGCTGAGTGCCGGATCGTTGCCGGGATCGACCGCGATGGCGTTGGCGCCCAGCGCCAGCAGATCCTCGATCGGGTACCCGTAGAAACGCTCGGCGGCGGCGTTGGCGGCCAGCAGCGCGCCGTCCTGCGCCATCACCAGCGCCGGCAGCGGATGATCCTCGAACAGCGCGCGCCATTCGCTGTCGCGCTGTTCCTGGAACTGCCGCCAGGCGCGCTCGCCGCCCACCTCGCGGCCGATCTCCAGCAACCCGAACGGCCGCCGCCGCGGCAGCGCCAGCGCCAGCTTGCTGACCAGATACTCGCGCATGCGGCCTTCCGGATCGGGGCCGCGGCGGCGCAGCGTCAGCCGGCCGGGCTCGGTGAGCAGCGCCGCGGTCTCGGCGGCGCGCCCGGCGGCGGCTTCGGGATCGAGGAACTCGCCTTCGGTGTAGCCCAGCACGTCGGCCGGCTCGGCACCCAGCAGGGCGGCCGCGGGCCGCGACGCGAACAGGAACCGGCCCTCGACGTCGCGCACGCTGACCGGCTCACGCAACTCGGTGGCCAGGGCATCCAGCAGCGCCTGCGCGCGCGCCAGCATGCGGCGGCGCAACAGGCTGCCCCGCAGCACCAGCAGCAGGGCCGCCAGCGCAACCCCCGCACAACCCGCCGCCACCGCCGGTGCCGAGGTCCACAGCAGGCCGGCCGCGGCCGCGGCCAGCGCGGCCAGCAGCGCCAGCAGGGGCGCCGCCGCCATCAGCCACCGCCGACGGCGCGCACGCGGCGTGCACGGTGCGGTGCCGTCGAGGGCGCAGCCGGGGGGCGCTGCCGGAGGAGTGGATGTTTTCAGCATGGGCTTTCCCGCCCGCCTGCGCTCGGCCACGACCGGTGACCGTTCGCCCTCCCGCAAGCACGAAGCATGCGCGCCGCGCCGCGCATGCGGCCGCAGCGACAAATATTCACCGTGTTCGGCGATCAGGCTCACAAGACGTGAATTGCATCACACTTCACGCCCGCCTGCTGGCGCGTTCAGCGCGACCGGCGCATCAGCGTGGATTTGCCGAACAGGCTCTCCACCAGATCCACGGCCAGGCGCGCGGTGCGGTTGTGGTCATCAAACGCCGGATTCAGTTCCATGATGTCCAGCGAGGCCAGCCGGCCGCTGTCGGCGATCATTTCCATCACCAGTTGCGCCTCGCGGTAATCGGGCCCGCCGGGGACCGTCGTGCCCACCCCGGGGGCGATGCCCGGATCGAGGAAGTCCACGTCGAAGCTGACGTGCAGGTGCGTGCCGGCGTCCATGCCTTCCAGCGCCTCCTCCATCACCCGCTTCATGCCCACCTCGTCGACATAGCGCATGTCGTAGATGGCCAGGCCCGCCTCGTGCACCAGCCCCTTCTCGCCGCGATCGACCGAACGGATGCCGATCTGGCGGATCTCGTCCGCGCGCAGCGCCGGTGCCGGTCCGGTCAGCGCGGTCAGCGCCTCGGGGCCGAGGCCGCACAGACAGGCCACGGGCATGCCGTGGAGATTGCCCGAGGGGGTAATCGTGTGCGTGTTGAAGTCGGCGTGCGCGTCCAGCCACAGCACGCGCAGCGCCCGTCCCTGCGCGCGGCAATGGCGGGCCACCGCGCCGATCGAGCCGATGGCCAGGCTGTGGTCGCCGCCGAGCAGGACCGGCAGCCGTCCCTGCCCCAGCTCGGCGTCCACCGCCGCGGCCACGGCGCGGCTCCACTGCACCACTTCGGGCAGATGGCGGTAGCCCTCGCGCGGCGGCTGCCAGGGGTTCACCGGGCCGGCGAGGTTGCCGCGGTCGACCACCTCCAGCCCGCGCGCACGCAGCGCCTCGACCAGCCCGGCCACGCGCAGCGCCTCGGGACCCATCGAGGCGCCGCGGTGCGCGGCGCCGATGTCGGTGGGCGCGCCGATCAGGCTGAGGCGCGGGGCGGATGCCCGGGACGGGTCGACGGAACGGGTATTCAAGGGCCGTACTCCACGGGTTCGAGAGGATGGGGTTCGAGAGGATGGCGGGCGGGACTATGGCGCCGGAGCGGGCCGCTCGAATGCGGCCAGCAACGCGGTGATGCCGCCGGCCACCTGCGCCGGCGCGGCGCCCAGACGCGGTTGCAGCGCCGCATCCAGTGCGCGTGCCGCCGCGCCCAGCGCCTCGAAACCGTAATTGTCGGCGCTGCCGCCCAGCCGGTGCGTCAGCGCCTGCAACGTGGCGCGCGCTGCGGCCTCGCCGGCGCGCCAGCGCGCCCACGCGGCCTCGATCTCCGCGCGCTTGCCGGGCAGCGACTGCGCAAACGCCCTGGCCAGCGCCGCCAGGCGCGCGTCGTAGTCCACGCCGCTTTCGTCCACGCCAGTGTCCTCGATGGTGCCGGCAGCGTGACTCGAACACGCGACCTACCGCTTACAAGGCGGTTGCTCTACCAACTGAGCTATGCCGGCGTGCGTGCATTGTAGTGCGCCGCCGGGCGTGCTCAGTCGCAGGCGATCGCGTGCGCTTGCAGGATGTCGGCGTGGGGCACGATCGTCTGCCACGCCAGCGGACCCTGCGCGGGCTGCTGGTACTGCACGAAGTACTGCGGCGCCTGCTCGATGCGCTGGCGCAGGGTGGCCGCGAAGCCCATGCCGCGGATCCGCGCCAGCCGCCGCCGGGCGTTAGCGGGATCCTGGAACAGGCCCAGCGAGACCGTGTTCTGCTGCTCGCCCGCGGTGATGACGTAGTAATCGCGCAGGCCGCGGGCGGCGAGCGCCCGCGCGGTGGCCAGCGCGCGGGCGCGGTCCGGCTCGGCGAGATACACCCACCAGCCGCGCGACACCGTGACCTCGACGCTGCGGTACTGGATGCCGGGCACGTGCGGCGCCAGCGCGGCGAATGCCGTGCGCATCTCCGCAGCGGTGGCGAACGGACCGATCTCGGCGCAGTGCACCGCGCCGCCCGCCGGCGCGGGTACCGCCGTCCGCGCCGCATGCGGCGGCAGTGCCGACGCGGCCGTGGCGGCGTCGGGCAGGCGCAGCTCGGGCACGCCCGGCACCCGCGCCGTCGGCGGCGCGGCCGTCCGGCCCCAGCGCAGCCAGGCCGCAGCAGCGAGGTTCAGCAGCAGCAGGAGGATCAGCAACCAGCGCAGCATGCGTCGATTCCAGACAAGCCCCCGGCGGGCCCGGCGAGCGAGCGCGGGCGCCGGCTGCGCATCATGCCTGCTCCGGCCGCGCGGCGAGCACGGCCAGCCCGCGCAGTACGGCCTGCGGCAGCGGATGCACGGGCGGCCGCAGCCAGGGCGCCAGCACCGGCGCATCGCCGCCGGACAGCAGCAGCGCCGGGCTGGCCCCCAGCCGCTGCGCGGTCTGTTCGCGGAAGCCTTCGGTCAGCGCCGCCGCCGCCAGCCACGCGCCAGAAGCCAGCGCGTCCTCGGTACTGGCGGCGAACCACCCGATGCGTCCCGCGTGCGCCGGCCGCACCCGTGCGGCCGTTTCGCAGAGGATGCGCTGCATCCGTGCGGGCGCGGCCACGATCAGCCCGCCCAGATGGTTGCCGGCAGTGTCCAGCGCATCCAGCGTCAGCGCCGTGCCCAGCGCGGCCAGCACGCAGGGCGCGTGTCCTCCGGCCCGCGCCGCCACCAGGCCCAGCACGCGGTCGATGCCCATGCGCGCCGGCTCGCGGTAGGCCAGACGCACGCCGCACACCTGCGCCCGCGCCTGTGCATGGCGCACCGGCGCGCGCAGGCGCCGCTGCAGCGCGGCCAGCACCTGGGCCTCGTGCGCCGGCGCCGCCACGACCGCCAGCCAGACCTCGCGCACCGGCGGCAGCGCGGCCAGCGCGGCGTCCAGGCCTGCCGCGAAATCCGGCGTGTCCCAGGCCAGCGCACCGGCATCGCCGCACAACTGCCCGTCCCGGGACAACGCCCATTTCAGGCGCGTGTTGCCCAGATCCAGCAGCAGCCTCATGCGCGCACCGAGACTTCGGCGCTGTCCAGCGCCACCACCTCGCCCTCGCGGCGCACACGCAGCGCACCGCGCGCGTCCACGCCCGCGGCGCGCGCGCGGTAGCGCCGCTCGCCCGCCTCGACGGTCACCTCGCGGCCGGCCAGCGCGTCCAGCGCGGCGTAGCGCGCGGCGAATGCCGCGAAGCCTTCCTGCGCGAAGCACACCAGGGCTTCGCCCAATGCCGCCAGCAGCGCCGCGGCCAGCGCATTGCGCGACGGCACCGTGCCGCCGCAGGCATCCGCCAGGTCAGCCACCGGCTGTCCCGCCGCGTCGCGCAGCACCTGCGGCAGGCGCAGGTTCAGGCCGATGCCGATCACCGCATGGCAGGGCCCCAGGAACTCGCCGCCCAGTTCCACCAGGATCCCGCCCAGCTTGCGGCCCGCGTGCTGTACGTCGTTGGGCCACTTCAGCGCGACCTCCGCCGCCCCCTGCGCGCACAGGGTTTCCGCGACCGCCACGCCGACCACCAGCGACAGGCCGGCCAGTGCCGCGTAACCGCACTCGAAACGCCACAGCAGCGAGAACGTCAGCCCCAGCAGCGGCGGTGCCAGCCAGCCGCGGCCGCGGCGGCCGCGCCCAGCCGTCTGCCATTCGGCGAACAGCGCGGTGCCGGCAGGCCGCGCGGCGACTTCCCGCAGCAGCGCGCTGGACGTCGAATCCAGCCGCCAGCGCACGTCGATCTGCGGCCACCGCGCGCGCGCCGCGCGCGGCAGCGCAGCCCCGATGCGCCGCGCATCGAGCAGCTCCACCGCTGCGTCCAGGCGGTAGCCGCGGCCGGCCACCGCCTCGAACGGCAGCCCCGCGGCACGCAGCGCGCGGAGGTGCTTCCACACCGCCGCGCGGCTGACGCCCAGGCGCCGGGCCAGCGCATCGCCGGAATGCGTGTCGCCATCGGCCAGCAGGATCAGCAGTGCGCGCTCGTCCATGCGCGCAGTGTAGCGATGGCGCGCGCGGCGCCGGACGCCGACGCCACCTGCGGCTGGCACGGGCTTCGCCACATCACGCCTGCATGGTTCCGTCCGCATCGCGGCGAGCGCGCGGCAGCCGCGCCGCGGGCGGACTCAGTCCCCCCGCGCCAGAAACGCCCCCAGCGCCGCGGTATCGAAGGGCCAGCCCAGCTCCGCGCCGTCGGCGCGCGCCAGCACCGGGATGCGCGTGCCGTAGCGCGCCTCCAGCGCGGGGTCCGATTCGATGTCCACCACCGCATAGGCCGCGCCGGCTTCGGCCAGCAGCGCCTCGGCCAGCGCGCACAGCAGGCAGGCGTCGCGGCGGTACAGCGTCGGCGCAGGCTGCTGCATTGCGGAGAACCGGCGCGGAGGGGACGCCTACAATAAGCCACTTTCCGCGGTGCATGCGCATGGCCGTCAGCGTCTTCGACCTGTTCAAGATCGGCATCGGGCCGTCCTCCTCGCACACCGTGGGCCCGATGCGTGCCGCCGCGCGCTTCGTGCAGCGCTGGCTGGACGAGGCCGGCCTGCTGCAGAGGACAGCGCGTGTGCAGGTGGAACTGTACGGCTCGCTGGCCATGACCGGCCGCGGCCACGGCACCGACAAGGCGGTGCTGCTGGGACTGGAAGGCCACCGGCCGGATGCGGTCGATCCGGACGGCATCCCCGCCATCCTCGAGCGCATCCGCGGCGAGCAGCGCCTGCGTCTGGGCGGCACGCATGCCATCGCCTTCGACGAAGCGCACGATCTGGTGTTCAACAAGCGCCAGAAGCTGCCCTACCACGTCAACGGCATGCGCTACAGCGCCCACGACGCCGGCGGCGCCCTGCAGGCCACGCGCGACTATTACTCGGTAGGCGGCGGCTTCGTGGTCAACCAGGACGAGGCCGCCGAAAACCGCATCGTCGCCGACACCACGCCGCTGCCCTATCCGTTCAAGAGCAGCGCCGAGCTGCTGGCGCTGTGCGCGCGCGAAGGCCAGTCGATCGCGCAACTGATGCTGGCCAACGAGTGCGCCTGGCGCAGCGAGGACGACGTGCGCGCGGGTCTGCAGAAACTGTGGCAGGCCATGCAGGACTGCGTGGCGCGCGGCCTGCGCGCGGACGGCGTGCTGCCCGGCGGGCTCAAGGTGCAGCGGCGCGCGCCGCAGATGGCGCGCGAACTGCGCGACCGGCCCGAGGCCTGCCTGCGCGACCCGCTGACCATCCTCGACTGGGTCAACCTGTATGCCTTGGCGGTGAACGAGGAGAACGCCGCCGGCGGCCGCGTGGTCACCGCGCCCACCAATGGCGCCGCCGGCATCATCCCGGCCGTGCTGCACTACTACGACCGCTTCGTGCCCGGCGCCAGCGCGCAGGGCACGTTGGACTTCCTGCTCACCGCCGGCGCCATCGGCATTCTGTACAAGGAGAACGCCTCGATCTCCGGCGCCGAGGTGGGCTGCCAGGGCGAGGTGGGCGTGGCCTGCTCGATGGCGGCCGGCGGACTGGCCGCGGCGATGGGCGCCACGCCGGCGCAGGTGGAGAACGCTGCCGAGATCGGCATGGAGCACAACCTCGGCCTCACCTGCGATCCCATCGGCGGGCTGGTGCAGATCCCCTGCATCGAGCGCAACGCGATGGGCGCGGTGAAAGCCATCAACGCCGTGCGCATGGCCATGCGCGGCGACGGCACGCATTTCGTCTCGCTGGACAAGGTCATCAAGACCATGCGCGCCACCGGGGAGGACATGAAGGAGAAGTACAAGGAAACATCGCGCGGCGGCCTGGCCGTCAACGTCATCGAATGCTGAGCGGCACACCGCGCCTCACCGCTGCACCCAACGCGCGAGGTTGCCTCGCCATTCCCCGCGCGTTCGTCCCCGACTCACGCGCCCGCGCCGGCGGCGTGCCCATTCGCCGGGCCGGCTGTGACGCCAGTTCAAGACCGATTCAGTGGTTTCGGCTAGCTTGTTCCTGCGCGCACGCCGCGCGCGAGGAGGAGCCATGAACACCCTGATGCGTTCCATGCTGCTGGGTCTGACGCTCGCCGCGATCGCCGCGCCCGCGTTCGCGGATCCGCCGGATTGGGCTCCGGCGCACGGCTGGCGCGACCATCATGGGGAAGACGGCGGCCCGCGTTATGTCTGGGCCCGCGTCGAGCGCGTCACGCCGATCTATGCACGCACCGGCTACCCGGTACGCCGCCAGGTCTGCGAGCAGCAGCCCGGCTACGTGGTGCGGCAAGACCGCTACCACAGCGGCAGCGGCAGCACCGCCGGAACCCTGCTGGGCGCCGTCGTCGGCGGCGCGCTGGGCAACCAGGTCGGCCACGGCGACGGCCGCGCGGCCGCCACCATCGCCGGCGCAGTCATCGGCGGGGCCATCGGCAACAACGCCACGCGCGGACCGGGCTACTACACCCAGGACCGCTACTACCAGCCGGGTTACGAGAACTGCCAGGTGCAGCAAGGCTGGCGCGAACGCGAGCGGGTGATCGGCTACGACGTCACCTACCGCTGGCGCGGCAATGAATTCCACACCCGCACCGACTATCCGCCGCGCGACCGCATCCGCGTGCGCGTCGACCAGATCGTCACCCCGGTCGACGGCGGCTACTACGGCGGTCACGGCGACGACTGACCGCCAACCGCGGCAGGCATCCATCCCACGGGGCGCGCGGCGCCCCGTTTTTTTCCCGGGAGCCGCCGCGTCCGCCGGCCGCTGCGCCGGCGCGCCCGGTTGCGCGGCGCGGGCCACAATCGTTTAGCGTGTGCGGCGTGCCGCCACGTTAATCTCGCCGCGCGCCGCGCCTATCCGAGCCGCATGCACGCAGATCCGCTCCATCCCGACGCCGTGTATGCCTACCGCCCCGCGCGCGGGCGCAGGCGCGGCGTCGATGAACCCAGGCACGCCTTCGACGCCGAAGGCCACGCGCTGCTGCGCGCGCTGTACGCGCACCACCGCGAGGATCCGCACCTGCGCGCCATCGCCGGCGTGCTGGTGCTGCTGTTGCACGTGCTGCTGGCGTGGTGGCTATTCGTGGCCTCGCGGCCCTACCCCATCGAGGTGACGCAGCCGCCCACGCAGGCGCTGATCGTGCGCCTGATCCCGAGCCCCAAACCCATCCCGCCGCCGCCGGCCATCGTGCTGCCGCCGCCGCTGGCCGCGCCGCCGCCGGCGCCGCACGTTCCACCGCGTCCGGCGCCGCCGCCGGCGCGCCCGGCGCCCGCCGCCGCGCCCAACCCCGCCAGCACGCCGGCCGGCACGTTGCGGCTGTACTCGCCGGGCGGCACGCTGATCCTGCCCAGGAACACGGCACCGCCGCCGGTGGCGGCGTTCGCGCCGCAACTCCCCCGCGCCAATGCGGACATCAATCCGCGCCAGGTGGTGGCGCCGGCGAAGCACACGGCGTTCTCACAGTACTGGGTGCCGAAGAACGAATCGCTGCTGGACCGATACGTGCGCAAGACCCTGCAGACGGTCACCCTGCCGGTGCGGCTGCCGGGCAACACCCGCGCCAAGTGCGTGATCCTGCCGTTTCCGCCCGGCGGCGCGTGCGGCATCGCCGGCTCCGGCCAGCTCTCGCACTTCACCCCGCCCGCAAACGCGCTGAGCATCCAGACGCTGCCCGAGCATCCGCTGGTCCCGGCGACGGACGCACCCGCGCGCGCCGGCAGCGACACGCCCGCGCCCGCGGCCAGCGTGCCGCCGCCGCACTGACCGGCTCTGTTCGCGCCGGGCGACATGCCCGCCGCGCGCAGCACCGGGCCGGGATCCAGACGGCACCGCGCCAATGCGTGCGCCGCCCGCTCGCACGACCTGCGAGCCAGGCCGTTCCAGCCAGGTCACTGGATCCCGGGTTCCGCCTGCGGCGGCCCCGGGATGACCGCCCTTTGCGGTGCATGATGAGCATGGGCACCGTTCGCGCGCGCCCTGGAATGACCCCAGAAAGCAGAATGGCACGCCCACGGCGCACTCCTTCTCTCGACGTCTTCCCGGACGGTCTCTCTCTTGACGTCATCCCGGACGGCCCGCGCGGCGTTCCTTTTTTTTTGCGGTCATCCCGGACGGCCCGCAGGGCCGAGCCGGGATCCAGACGGGCACCGCGCCAATGCGTGCGCCGCCCGCTCGAACGACTTGCGGGCCGAGCCGTTCCAGCCCAGTCACTGGATCCCGGGTTCCGCCTGCGGCGGCCCCGGGATGACAGCTCTTTGCGGTGCATGATGAGCATGGGTACTGTTCGCGCTACGCGCACCCCGGCATGACACCAGAATGCAAAACATCACGCCCCACGGTGCGCTTCTTCTTTCGATGTCATCCCGGACGGCCCGCCCCCTCACTGACGTCATCCCGGACGGCGCGCAGCGCCGAGCCGGGATCCAGCGGCGTCGCGGTCGGTTCGACCGGGTTCCCGCGCTCGCGGGAAGGCGGCGGGAAGGCGTCCGGCCCTGGTCCGCAGTGCGCCTCAGCCCCCGCGCGCCAGCGCGTGCCGGAACGGCATGCGGCGCAGGCGCGGGCCGCCGGCGGCGAAGATCGCGTTGGCCAGCGCGGGCGCGGCGGAGGGCACGCCCAGATCCTCGGCACCGCTGGGACTGGCGGTGGAGAGCACGGTCATGACTTCCACCTCGCGCGGCAGCTCGTCGCGGCGGGCGATGGGGTAGTCGGGAAAATTCTGCTGGCGCACCACGCCGTGCTCGACGGTGATCTCCAGCTTCATCGCCGTGGAAAGGGCATCCAGCGTACCGCCCGCGATCTGCGCCTCCAGCCCCAGCGGGTTGATGACGCGCCCCACGTCCACGACCGCGACGACGCGATGGAACCGCACCGCGTCGTCATGCAGCGAAACCTCGAAGGCGTGCGCGCAGTAACCGCCGGCCACGAAGGCGCAGGCCAGGCCACGGCCATGCCCGGCCGGTGCCCGCGTGCCCCAGCCGATGATCCTGGCCGCCTGCCGCAGCACGTTGGCCAGGCGTGCGGTGTCGAGCACGCCGTGCGCGGTGTCCAGGCGGCGCGCCGGCTGCAGCAGCGCCAGGCGCAGCTTCAGCGGGTCCTGGCGCGTGGCGTGGGCGATCTCGTCCAGGAAGCTTTCGATGGCGAACACGCTGGACACGTGCGCCGGCGCGCGCCAGGCGCCGCGCCACAGCGGGAAATCCAGCGCATACCAGGCGAGATCGGCGGCGGGCATCAGCGCCACCGGCCATGTGTCGGGCTGCAGCTCGGACTGCCAGAGCCGGCTGCCCGGCACGTCGCGATGCCACAGCCGCGAAGTGCTGGCCAGATGGTGCCGCCAGGCGGTGATGCGGCCCTTGCGGTCGACGCCGGCGGTCAGCCGGTGCAGGCCGAACGGCCGGTAGACATCGTGCGTGAGGTCGTCCTCGCGCATCCACATCAGCTTGACCGGCTTGCCGGCGGCCTGCGCCAGCAATACCGCCTCGGCGACGTAGTCGTTGTCCAGGCGGCGCCCGTAGCCGCCGCCGGCGCGCGGCAGCTCGATCAGGATGTTGCCCGGATCCAGCCCGGTGAGCTTGCGCACCACCTCCAGCGCGGCGCGCGGCTCCTGCGTCGGCACGATCAGATGCGCGTGGCCGTCGCTGATGTGCGCCAGACAGTGCATCGGCTCCATGGTGGCGTGCGCGACGAAGGGCACGTGGTATTCGGCCCCGAGGCGGCGCACGCCGTGCAGCGCCTTGGCCATGTCGCCGCGCGCCAGCACGCGCGTGGTGGGTGTTCCCTTCAGCAGCGCCGCGGCCTGCTGCGCCAGTGTGGCCGTGGAGGCATCGGCGCCGTGGTGGGCGCGCCAGCGCAGCGCGAGCTGCGCGCGGCCCTTCAGCGCCGCCCAGGTGTCGCGCGCTAGCACCGCCACGCCCGGCGCCAGCGGCACCTGGCCCAGCGGCCCCAGCGTGGCGCGCGTGCTGATGGGCACGATCTTCTCCACGCCCTCGACCGCACGCGCGGCGGTATCGTCCATCTGCTGCAGCTCGCCGTCGGCGTAGGGGCAGCGCGCGATGACGGCCACGTAGCCTTCGCCCCAGTACTGGTCGCTGGCGTAGAGCTGGCGGCCGCTGACGATGGCGCGCGCGTCCACGTCGCCGGCGGGCTGGCCGATCAGCGTGTAGGCCGACGCCGGTTTCGGCGCCACGCCGCCGTCGGGCAGCGAGATCTGCGCGGCGGCGGCCGCCAGATCGCCGTAGTTCAGGCGCCGGCCGTCGGGTGCGATCACCCAGCCGGCCCGCGTGTCCAGCCGGTCCGCCGGCAGGTTCCACTGCTGCGCCGCCGCCTGGCGCAGCAGCCAGCGCGCGGCGGCGCCGGCCGGGCGCAGGTCCTGCCAGGCGGCGGGGATGTTGCGGCCGCCGCCGGCGAACTGCGGACCGTAGGTCCAGCGCGGCTGTCCATTGTCGCGGTCTTCCACGCCCAGCGGCAGCGCGATCACCTCCACGCGCGCCCAGTCGGCGTCCAGTTCGTCGGCGATGATGCGCGGCAGCGCGGTGCGCACGCCCTGGCCGATCTCCGGCGCACGGGCGCCGATCAGCGTACGGCCGTTGGCCTCGATGCCCACGAAGGCGTCGAGCTGCGACCACGAATCGCCCAGCAGCGCCAGCGGCACCGGCGGCGGCGCGGCCCACGCGCGGCGCGCCGGGATGCCGACGATCAGCGCCCCGCCGGCACCCAGCATCACCTGGAGGAAGCGGCGCCGGTCCATGCCGCTCACGGCTTGCCGGCCTTGCGCGCCGCCGCCGCGCGCACGATGGCGCGGCGCATGCGCGGATAGGCGCCGCAGCGGCACAGGTTGGGCAGCGCATCCAGTTCCGCCTCGCCGGGCTGCGGGTGTTTCTGCAGCAGCGCGTGCGCGGCCACCAGTTGCCCGGCCTGGCAGTAGCCGCACTGGACGGCATCCTCGTCCACCCAGGCCTGCTGCAGCGCGCTGAACGTGCCGTCGGCATCGGCCAGCCCTTCCACCGTGGTGATGCTGCGCCCGGCCAGCGTCTGCATCGGCAGCAGGCAGGCATGCTCGGCCTTGCCGTCCACCAGCACGGTGCAGGCGCCGCAGGCGCCGATGCCGCAGGCGTACTTGGTGCCGGTCAGTTGCAGATAGTCGCGCAGCCACCACAGCAGCGGCATCTGCGGATCGCCCGCGTGCAGGTAGGGCTTGCCGTTGACCCGCAGGTGGATGCCGCTGCGCTTGGGCTGCGGAACGATGGTGGCGGGCGGAGCGTGCGGGGGCGGCTGGGGCATGGCGCGGGCTCGGTGCGAGCGCGCATTCTCGCATCGGCGCGCGCCGTGCGGCCGCGGCGGCGCGCGGCGGCATTCAGCGGGCGGGACCGGCGCCGGGATAGCGGATAGCGCGCACCGTCAGCGCCTGCGCGCCGGCCGGCCGCGACCACAGCACCGTATCGCCCACCCGCGCCCCGTCCAGCGCGCGCGCCAGCGGCGAGATCCAGCTCACCCGGCCCGCGGCGATGTCGACCTCGTCCTCGCCGACGATGTGCCAGCGGCGCACGGCGCCCGCCGCGTCCTCCACCTCCACCTCCGCGCCGAAGGCCACGCGGTCGCGCGGCTGCGCCGCGGGGTCGACCGTGACGGCGCCGGCGACGCGCGAATCCAGCCAGCGCAGATCGCGCGCCAGCGCCTGCACGGCGGCGGCATCGGCGCGTTCCTGCGCGGCCTCCAGCTCGCGCCGCAGCGCCTCGGCGCGGGCGCGCAGTTGCGCCAGCCCGGCAGGCGTCACGTAGACCGGGTGCGGCCCCGCGGGCCGCTCCGGCAGCGCCTCGGGGGCGTCGGATTCGCGGGTGAAGGCACGGCTCATGACCTCACAGATGGCGGCCGCGCAGCGCGCGTTCAAGCGCCGGCGCGGCAGCGCGGCGGCGCCAGTAGGCATACACCGGCAGGCCCAGCAGCATTACCAGCAGTCCCATGCCGGCGTCGTACGGGCTCGCGGTGACGGTCACCGCCACCACCACCAGCACCACCGCCACGAACAGCAGCGGCTCGAGCGGATACAGCGGCGTGCGGAAACCGCCGTAATCGCGCTGCCGGCGCCGGTACACGAACAGCGCCGCGATGGCCGCCGCATAGCCCAGCCAGTCGACCACCGTGGTGTAGTTGAGCAGCCAGTTGAAACTGCCCGTCAGCGCCAGCGCGATCGACCACGCGGCCAGTACGCCCAGCGCGCGCTGCGGCGTGCGCCGCCGCGGATGCAGCACGCCCAGGCTGCGGAAGAACAGCCCCTGCGCGGCGATCGTCTGCAGTACGCGCGCCGCGCCGCCCAGCGCCACCGCGCAGTAGCCGATGGTGGACAGCGCGATGCCGGCGGCGATGACGCGCTCGCCGGCGCTGCCGAACGCCTGCCGCATCACCGCCGCCGCCGGTGCCGCGCTGTGCGCCAGGCCGGCGTGGCCCAGCACGGCCAGATAGCCCAGGTTGACCGCGACATAGGCCAGCATCACCAGCAGCAGGCCCAGCACCAGCGCGCGCGGCAGCGTGCGCCGCGGCTCGCGCACCTCGCCGGCCAGCGCGTTGAGATAGGCGAAGCCGCCGTAGGCGAACAGCACCGGCAGCAGCGCCAGCGCGAAGTCCGGGTGCGCGATGGCAGCATCGCGCGCCAGCGCCTGCGGCAGATGCGGCGCGGCCAGCCACAGCCCGCTGCCGGCCAGCACCGCCACCGCGGTCAGCTTCAGCACGCTCAGCGCGTTCTGCAGCGCGGCGCCGCTGTCGATGCCGCGCGCGTGCACCAGCGCCACCAGCAGCAGCGCGCTGCTGCCCAGCACCGGCGCCAGCGTCACCGGCGCGCCGGCCGCCACCGCGGCGTAGCGCCCGAAGATCAGGGCCACCGCCGCCAGCGACCCCGGCAGGTCGGCCGCCAGCAGCATCCAGCCGAACAGGAACGCCAGCAGCGGCCCGAATGCTTCGTAGATGTACAGATAGCTGCCGCCCGCCTCGGGTCGGCGCGCCCCCAGCTCGGCGAAGCACAGCGCGCCCACCAGCGTCAGCACGCCGCCCAGCACCCAGGCCAGCAGCAGCAGCGCACCCGAATGCGTGTGCAGCGCCACCGCCGCCGGATTGAGGAAGATGCCGGCGCCGATCACCCCGCCCACCACCAGCATGCTGGAGGAGAACAGGCCCATGCGGCGCAAATAGCCGCCCTCCTCGCGCGATGCGTCCATCGGATCGGTCCTCGTCGGGTGCGCGCCAGTGTGCCCGATGCCGCGGCCCGCGGCAGGCGCTCAGCGCGGCCACGCGGGCAGCAGCAGCGACGGATCGGCGAGTCTGGGCAGCGCCACGATGCGGTCGTGGCGTGCTCAAGGTTTTGCCTGGCGGGTTGCCGGTCCGCATTGCCATGAGTAATATTGCTCATTATATTGAGTAATTCGTGATGACCTGGCAGCGGCCGCAATCCGACGTTCTCGCCCGGCGCCTCGAGGAGCCGCGACGCTTCATTCAGGTGGTGGCGGGGCCGCGCCAGGTGGGCAAGACGACGCTGGTGCAGCAGGTGGTCGAGGCCGCGAAAGTGCCCGTGCAGTTTGCCAGCGCCGACGAACCGACCTTGCGCGGATCGGAATGGATCGCCCAGCAGTGGGAGGCGGCGCGGCTGATGGCCGGCGCGAAGGGCGCGGTGCTGGTGCTCGACGAGGTGCAGAAGATCGGCGGATGGTCGGAAGCGGTGAAGCGGCTCTGGGACGAGGACACCCGCAAGCGGCGGCCGGTGAAGGCGGTGCTGCTGGGCTCGGCCCCGCTGCTGATTCAGCGCGGCCTTTCCGAAAACCTCGCCGGGCGTTTCGAGGTGCTGTACCTGCCGCACTGGTCAGCGGCCGAGATGCGCGCGGCCTTCGGCTGGACGGTGGAGCGCAGCATCTTCTACGGCGGGTATCCCGGCGCGGCGCCGCTGGCGGACGATCATGCGCGCTGGGTGCGCTACGTGCGCGATGCATTGATCGAAATCACGCTGGCGCGCGACGTGCTGCTGCTCAGCCGCGTGGACAAACCGGCGCTGCTGCGCCGCTTGTTCGATCTCGGCTGCCGCTATTCCGGACAGATCCTTTCCTACACCAAGATGATCGGCCAGCTTCAGGACGCCGGCAACACCACCACGCTCGCCCACTATCTCGATCTGCTGGGCGGCGCGGGGATGCTGGTGGGCCTGCCCAAATACGCGGGGGCCGCAGCGCGCAGCCGCGCATCGAGCCCGAAGCTGCAGGTGCTCGATACCGCGTTGCTCACCGCCCTGTCCGGTTACTCCTTCGAGGAGGCGCGCGCCGACCGCGAATTCTGGGGGCGTCTGGTGGAATCCGCCGTGGGCGCCCATCTCGCCAACGCCGCCGCGGCGGGAGCGTGCGAGTTGTTCTACTGGCGCGACCGCAACCGCGAGGTGGATTTCGTGGTGCGCGCCGGGCGCCGGCTGATCGCCATCGAAGTGAAGAGCGGGCGGGCCACGGACACGCTGCCGGGAATGGAGGCCTTCGCCAGCGCGTTCAAGCCGCAGCGCAAACTGCTCGTGGGCGGTGACGGCATCCCGGTGGATGAGTTCCTGACCAGGCCCGCCGTGCACTGGCTGGGTCCATGAGCGCGTTTGCCGAAGCCGTCGTCGAAGACGCCGCCCTCGCCTGGCTGGAATCGCTCGACTATGCCGTTCTCTACGGCCCGGAGATCGCCGCAGGTGAACCCGCCGCGGAGCGAAGTGACCCGAACTACCGCGACGTCGTTCTCGAAGGCCGTCTGCGACAGGTGCTCGTGCGCCTGAATCCGGACCTGCCGTCCGATGCGATCGAAGACGCTTTCCGCAAGCTGACGCGCACCGATACGTGTGCAGCGCCACCGCCGCCGGGTTGAGGAAAATGCCGGCACCGATCACCCCGCCCACCACCAGCCCGCCCGCCGCGCGCGTCGATGCGGCCCAACATTCTGGACGGGCGCACCGCCCTCACTGGCGTCATCCCGGACGGCGCGCAGCGCCGGGCCGGTACGTCATCCCGGACGGCGCACGCCTCTTCTTGACGTCATCCCGGACGGCCCGCAGGGCCGGGCCGGGATCCAGACGGGCACCACGCCAATGCATGTACCGCCCGCTCGAACGACCTGCGAGCCAGGCCGTTACAGCCAAGTCACTGGATCCCGGGTTCCGCCTGCGGCGGCCCCGGGATGACAGCCCTTTGCGGTGCATGATGAGCATGGGCACCGTTCGCGCTACGCGCGCTCCGGGATGACACCAGAAAGCGAAACGGCACGCTCCACGCGCGCTTCTTCTTTCGATGTTATCCCGGACGGCGCGCAACATCCTCACTGACGTCATCCCGGACGGCGCACCCCTCTTCTGACGTCATCCCGGACGGCCCGCAGGGCCGAGCCGGGATCCAGACGGGCGCCCCGCAAGTGCCACTGGATCCCCGCCCCCGCTTTCGCCGGGGGCAGGCTCTTCGCGGGGATGACAGCAAAAGAATGTGACGCACTTTTGCCCCTTGAGTGTCCTCCCGGCACCCCTTCTCCATTGACGTCCCCCGGCCGGCCCGTTCTCTCTCGATGTCATCCCGGACGGCGCGCAACATCCTCACTGACGTCATCCCGGACGGCGCGCAGCGCCGACCCGGGATCCAGCGCTCTTCGGTATTGCGCCAGACCGGATTCCCGCGTTCGCGGGGATGATTTCAAAAAACGCGCCGGCGCATCCGGTACACGCGACGCCGCCGATACGCGGTCCGAAGGGCGCGCAATCAGGCGATCAATCTGGCGGCCAAGCAGGCAGCAGCAGCGACGGATCGGCCAGCCGTTCGCGCAGCGGCGCGTGGCGCAGCGCCGGCAGCCGCACACGCGGCGCCGGCATGCGGCGGTCGGGCAACTGGTCCAGCAGATGGCGGATCAGCGTCAGCCGGCCCTGGCGCTGGTCGTTGAAGTCCACCACGAACCACGGCGCGCCCGGGCGGTGCGTGCGCGCCAGCATGGCGTCGCGCAGGCGCCCGAACTCGGCGTACTTGCGCCGGCTGGCGAGGTCCACCGGCGACAGCTTCCAGCGTTTGACCGGATCGTCGGCGCGCGCGCGGAAGCGCTGCTCCTGCTCGGCCTGGTCCACCGCCAGCCAGTACT
>JAJYTR010000085.1 GCA_021792975.1 Pseudomonadota bacterium
CAGCGGAATCAGCAGTAGCGCGACGATGTTGATGATCTTGATCAGCGGGTTGACCGCGGGGCCTGCGGTGTCCTTGTAGGGATCGCCCACGGTGTCGCCGGTGACGGCCGCCTTGTGCGCATCCGAACCCTTGCCGCCGTAGTGGCCGTCCTCGATGTACTTCTTGGCGTTGTCCCAGGCGCCGCCGCCGGTGGTCATGGAAATGGCCACGAACAGTCCGGTGACGATGGTGCCGAACAGCATGCCGGCCAGCACGCGTACGCCGGCGGCGCTGGAACCGGCGATCCAGGACGCGCCCAGGCCGACGACGATGGGAGCCAGCACCGGCAGCAGCGAGGGCACGACCATCTCGCGGATGGCGGCCCTGGTCAGCATGTCCACGGCACGCGAGTAGTCGGGCTTGGTGGTGCCTTCCATGATGCCCTTGATCTCGCGGAACTGGCGGCGCACCTCCTCCACCACCGCGCCGGCCGCGCGGCCCACCGCCTCCATCGCCATGGCGCCGAACAGGTAGGGGATCAGTCCGCCGATGAACAGGCCGATGATCACCAGCGGATCGGCCAGCGAGAAGTCGAAGGCATGGCCGGGCAGGGCCACCTTGACGCGCTCGGAGAAGTCCGCGAACAGCACCAGCGCGGCCAGGCCCGCCGAGCCGATGGCGTAGCCCTTGGTGACCGCCTTGGTGGTGTTGCCCACCGCATCCAGCGGATCGGTGATGGCGCGTACTTCCTTGGGCAGGTCGGCCATTTCGGCGATGCCGCCGGCGTTGTCGGTGATCGGCCCATAGGCGTCCAGCGCCACGATGATGCCGGCCATCGACAGCATGGTCGACGCCGCGATGGCGATGCCGTACAGCCCGGCGGCCCAGAACGACACCAGGATCGCCGCGCACACCGCCAGCACCGGCAGCGCGGTGGACTTCATGCTGACGCCAAGGCCGGCGATGATGTTGGTGGCGTGGCCGGTGGTGGAAGCCTTGGCCACGTGCTGGACCGGCGCGTACTGCGTGCCGGTGTAGTACTCGGTGATCCACATCAGCACGCCGGTGAGGATGGGCCCGGTGATGGCGGCGATGTACAGCCCGTCGGCGTCGTAGCCGGGCACTCCGGTCATCATCCAGCGCGTGGCGAACCAGTAGGCGATCACCACCAGCACGCCGCTGACGATCACGCCGCGGTACAGCGCGCCCATCACCTTGCCGCTGGCGCCGACGCGCACGAAGAAGATGCCGATGATCGAGGCGATCAGCGCGATGGCGGAGAGCACCAGCGGATAGATGATGGGCATGCCGCCGGCGGTGGCCAGCGTCAGCCCGCCGATCAGCATGGCCGCCACCTTGGTCACCGCGAAGGTCTCGAACAGGTCGGCGGCCATGCCCGCGCAGTCGCCCACGTTGTCGCCGACGTTGTCGGCGATCACGGCCGGATTGCGCGGGTCGTCCTCGGGGATGCCCGCTTCGACCTTGCCGACCAGATCGGCGCCGACGTCGGCGCCCTTGGTGAAGATGCCGCCGCCCAGACGCGCGAAGATGGAAATGAGCGAGGCGCCGAACGCCAGGCCCACCAGGGCATGCAGCGCGTGCTCGGTGCCCACGCCCATCCAGCCCAGCAGCAGGTAATAGCCGGCCACGCCCAGCAGGCCCAGGCCCACCACCAGCATGCCGGTCACCGAGCCGCCGCGGAAGGCCACGTCCATGGCCGGCGCCAGACCCTCGCGCGCGGCTTCGGCGGTGCGCACGTTGGCCCGCACCGACACGTTCATGCCGATGTAGCCCGCCGCGCCGGAGAGGATGGCGCCGATGGCGAAGCCGATGGCCGTGTGCCAGTCCAACGCGAAGCCCAGGATCACGAACAGCGCGATGCCGACCAGGGCCACGGTGCGGTACTGGCGGTTGAGATAGGCGCGCGCACCCTCCTGGATAGCCGCGGCGATCTCCTGCATGCGGGCGTTGCCGGGTGACTTCCGCAGCACCCAGCCCACCGTGATCACGCCATAGATGATCGCCAGCAGCGCGCAGCCGATGGCGATCCAAAGACCGTACTGATCGTGCAGCATCGAGCCTCTCCTGTCGCTCCACCACGGAGCGTCGCGGGAGTATAGGCAGCGTTCAGCAGACCGCGAAGTCGCGGCGCAGCAGGCGGCGGAACGTCACAGCTCGCGCACGGGCGTCAGCCGCGTGCGCCGCATCAGCCAGGCCACTCCGCGCAGGTCGGCCAGGCCCACCCACAGGCGATTCCACATGCCGTACTTGGAGACGCCGCGCGTGCGCGGACGGTGCCCCACCGGCACGCTCTGGCAGCCGTAACCGTGCCGCCGCACCAGCGCCGGCAGGAAGCGGTGCATGTGGTCGAAGTAGGGCAGTTCCAGGAATACCGCGCGCTCGATCAGTTTCAGCCCGCAGCCGGTGTCGGGCGTGGCGTCGCGCAGCAGGCGCGCGCGCACGGCGTTGGCGATGCGCGAAGACAGGCGCTTGCCCAGGCCGTCGCGGCGCGTGGTGCGCCAGCCGGCGAACAGCTTGATGGACGCATCCGCGTCCGCGCGCGCGGCCAGCAGCCGCGGGATGTCGGCCGGGTCGTTCTGGCCGTCGCCGTCCAGGGTCGCCACCCAGGCGCCGCGCGCCGCGCGCACGCCGCTGTGCACGGCGGTGCTCTGGCCGCTGCGGCGCTGGTGGTGCAGCACGCGCAGTTCGGGATAGCGGGCGCGCGCCGCATCCAGCACGGCCAGGGTGTCGTCGCCGCTGGCGTCGTCCACGTAGAGGATCTCGAAGCCGATGCGCCCGCGCAGGGCGGCGGCGATCTCGGCCAGCAGCGGCTCGATGTTGTCGCGCTCGTTGAACACGGGGACGACGACGGACAGGGGAGGGTCGGCACTCACGGCGGGCGGGGGCTGCGGTTGGCCGCGCATTATCGCCGATGCGCCGGGCGCTCAGCGGCGCAGCCGTGCCAGCAGCCCGTCCAGCGCGTCCAGGTTGTGATAGTGCAGCACCAGCCTGCCGCGACCGCCGCGTCCGGCCCGCACCTGCACGCGCGTGGCCAGGTGTTCGGACAGCTCGCGCTCCAGCGCGGCCAGGTCGGCGTCGCGCGCCTTGCGCGCGGCTGGCCTGGGCGCCGCCGACGGCGTTTGCGCGGCGCGCGCGGCGGCTTCCAGATCGCGCACCGACCAGCCTTCGGCGGCGGCCTGCTCGGCGAGGCGGACGGCGATCTTGTCCGGCAGCGTCGCCAGCGCGCGGGCGTGACCCATCTCCAGCCTGCGTGCATCGAGCAGAGCGCGGACGGGGGCCGGCAGTTCGAGCAGCCGCAGCAGGTTGGACACCGCCGCACGCGAGCGGCCCACGGCATCCGCGGTCTGCTGGTGGGTCAGTCCGAATTCCTCGATCAGGCGCTGCAGCGCCTGCGCCTCCTCC
>JAJYTR010000002.1 GCA_021792975.1 Pseudomonadota bacterium
CATCGGCACCGAGGCGCTTGGCATCGTCGCGCTTCGACTCGGAATGGCTGAGCACGGTCACGTGCGCGCCCATGGCCTTGGCGATTTTCACCGCCATGTGGCCCAGACCGCCCAAGCCCACCACGGCGATCTTGTCGCCGGCCTCGACGCCGAAATGGCGCAGCGGCGAATACGTGGTGATGCCGGCGCACAGCAGCGGCGCCGCGTGGTCCAGCGGGATGCCCGCGGGGATGCGCAGCACGTAGTTCTCGTCCACGGTGATGCGCGTGGAGTAGCCGCCGTAGGTGGGGCGGCTGCGGTCGAGTTTGCCGTCGCTGCGCTCGTAACCGTTGTAGGTGACGCTCATGCCCTCGCTGCAGAACTGCTCCTCGCCGGCCCGGCAGGCCTCGCAGTGGCGGCAGGAGTCGACGAAGCAGCCCACGCCGACCACATCGCCCACGTTCCATTTGCCGACCCGGCTGCCGACCTTGGCCACGGTGCCGACGATCTCGTGGCCGGGCACCATGGGGAAGATCGAGCCGCCCCATTCGTCGCGCGCCTGGTGGATGTCGGAGTGGCACACGCCGCAGTACTTGATGTCGATCAGCACTTCGTGCGCGCCGGGCTCGCGGCGCTCGACGGTGAACGGCGCCAGCGGCGCCTTGGCGGCGGGTGCGGCGTAGGCGGGGATTTTCATGGCGGATCTCCTGTGGACGCGGATGGCGCGCGGCGGCCGGGTACGCGGACGGAACGGGCAGACTCGGGCAGAGCCACGGTCATGCGCCCCTGGCGCGGGGACGTCGCCGGATCCGCGATCACATCACGGGAACGTGCCGAGTCCAAGACGGGGGCATCTGTTTTTCCGCTGCGGAACGCTTGCGCGCGCGGCGGCACCGCCACCGGCCAGACGGCAGGCACCGGGCGTCAGGCCGTCCAGCCGCCAGCCGCCGATGCCGATGCGCACCAGGCGCAGGGCAGGGTGGCACACGGCGGCAGTCATGCGCCGCACCTGTCGGTTGCGGCCTTCGCGCAGGGTGATCTCCAGCCAGGTGTCGGGCACGTTTTTGCGATAGCGCACCGGCAGATCGCGCGGCCGCAGCCAGTCCGGCGCGGGCACGCGCCGCACCTCGGCCGGGCGCGTGGGCCCGTCGCGCAGCACGATGCCGGAACGCAGCTGTGCGAGCGCGGCCTCGTCGGGCACGCGCTCGACCTGCACCAGATAGACCTTCGGCGCATGCCGGCGCGGATCGGTGAGCTTGTGGATCAGTTCACCCTCGTCGGTGAGCAGCAGCAGCCCCTCGGAGTCGTGGTCCAGCCGTCCGGCGGCATACAGCCGCCGCCACACCGGATCGTGCGCGTCCGGTGCGCCGGGCGGTGCGGAGACGGCCGGCGGCAGCAGTGCGGCCAGCGTGGGCCGGCCTGCGCGGTCGGTGAACTGGCAGAGCGTGCCGTAGGGCTTGTTGAGGAGCACGCGCACGCGGGCGGCTCAGCCGCCGTCGGCATGGGGCGGCTCGCTGCCGCCGCGTGGCGGCGGGCCGCCGCCCGGACGCGGGCACACCGACTGCAGGCCGTCGACGTGCTCGTGCAGGCTGGCGGAAACGCCCTGCCACATCGGATCGAGGATGACGTCGATGCCCTCGCGGCGCGCCAGCTTGGCCGCCGGCACGAAGTCGGCGTCGCCGGTGACCAGCACCAGCTGGTCGACCAGGCGCTTGTGCGCCAGGGACGCGATGTCCAGGCCGATCTTCATGTCGACCTGGGTCTGGCGCAGGTCCAGCTCGAAGTGCTCGTCGCGCAGGTTTTCCCAGAGCAATGCGCCGCTGCGCAGGTCCTGCAGCGCGTGGCGCCGCAGCACCCACTCGCCGCGTTCGGTCAGCCGGCCCAGGCGCAGCGCCAGCTTGCGCACGCGGCGCAGTTCGCTATGCAGGTCGCGGCGGAACTGCGCCGAGGCGCTGGCGCCGAAGTCCAGCGGCGTGCCGCTGATGGGCCGCTCGATCACCTTGTCCAGCGGCGCGCAGTCGTAGAAGAAGATGCGGTACAGCGCGTCCTTGGGACGTTCCAGTTGCTTCAGATGGTCCAGCGCCATGCCGAACAGCGTGCGCGACACGCCGCGCGCGTCGCCGGGATCGCGGTCCTCGTAAACCTTGCGGTAGCGCGCCAGGAAATAGGCGCCGTCGATGAAGATGGCGGTTTTCTGCATGGGAAACTCCATAGGACTTCGCAATGGGACCGGCGCGACATCGATCGGCCGCGCCGGCGGGAGTGCGCATTACATCGCGGCGATCAGGCGGTCGCCGAACTCGGAGCATTTGACCTCGGTGGCGCCGTCCATCAGGCGCGCGAAGTCGTAGGTGACGTGCCTGGCCGCGATCGCCTTGTCCATGGCCTGGATGATGGCGTCGGCGGCCTCGTTCCAGCCCAGGTAGCGCAGCATCATCTCGCCGGAGAGGATCACCGACCCGGGGTTCACCTTGTCCTGGCCCGCGTACTTGGGCGCGGTGCCGTGGGTGGCCTCGAACACGGCGTGGCCGGTGATGTAGTTGATGTTGCCGCCCGGGGCGATGCCGATGCCGCCCACCTGCGCGGCCAGCGCGTCGGAGAGGTAGTCGCCGTTGAGGTTGAGCGTGGCGACCACGTCGTACTCGGCCGGACGCAGCAGGATCTGCTGCAGGAAGGCGTCGGCGATCACGTCCTTGATGATCAGGCCGGCGCCGGGCCTGCCCTCGGGGATCACGTGCCAGGGGCCGCCGTCGAGCTCGACCGCGCCGTAGAAGTCGCGCGCCACCTGGTAGCCCCAGTCGCGGAAGCCGCCCTCGGTGAACTTCATGATGTTGCCCTTGTGCACCAGGGTCACCGACTTGCGCCCGTTCTGGATGGCGTAGCCGATGGCGCTGTGCACCAGGCGCTCGGTGCCCAGCCGGCTGACCGGCTTGATGCCGATGCCCACCTCGACCGGCAGCGTGCGCTTGGGCGCGCCCACCGATTCCAGCAGCGCCAACCAGTCGTTGACGCGGCTCTGGGCACCGAAGCGGATCTTGGCGAAAGCCTGCGGGAACTCGCGCTGCAGAAAGTCCAGCACCTTCTGCGCGTCGCTGCCGCCGCCGGCCCACTCGATGCCGGCGTAGATGTCCTCGGTGTTCTCGCGCAGGATCACCATGTCCACCTTGCCGGGGTCACGCACCGGGCTGGGCACGCCCTTGAACCAGCGCACCGGGCGCAGGCACACGTACAGGTCCAGCATCTGCCGCAGCGCCACGTTGAGCGAGCGGATGCCGCCACCCACCGGCGTGGTCAGCGGGCCCTTGATGCTCACCAGGTAATCGCGGCAGGCCTGCACGGTGCTGTCCGGCAGCCAGGTGTCGAAGCGCTGGAAGCTCTTCTCGCCGGCATAGACCTCCATCCAGTGGATCCTGCGCTTGCCGCCGTAGGCCCTGGCCACCGCGGCGTCCAGCACGCGCACGCTGGCGCGCCAGATGTCCGGACCGGTGCCGTCGCCCTCGATGAAGGGAATGATCGGATGCTCCGGCACCTGCAGGCGGCCGCGGTCGATGGTGATCCTGGCGCCGCCGGCGGGGACGACGGGTTGGGGCTCGCTCATGACAACTCCTCGATGGGGCGGCGTGGCCGCCAAAACGCGCATTCTCGCGCGCCGGCGTGCGGGGGCCAAACCGAACCACGTCGCGGTACGCGTCAGGCCGGCCTCAGAGCCGCACGCGCAGCAGGTCCTGGTCGGACCAGGCCAGCGTGGCGCGGCGGCGGCGGCGCAGCAGCCAGCGGCGCCAGCGGCGCCTGCGCAGCAGGCGCAGGAAGCGCGACGAGGGCAGGCGGCCGCGTCCCCCCAGCACGTGCAGCCAGCGGCCGTCGCTGGCCAGTTGCAGGTCCAGCCGCCGCGCCAGCGCCTGCAATGCCGGCATGCCGAAGAAGCCGATGTGCTGGCCGCTCTCCGGCATGTAGTACGACCACTGGCCGGGCCGGTTGTCCCGCGCCGGCAGCAGCTCGCTGCTGAGGATCAGCGTGTCGGCCTCCTGCGACCAGGCGTGCAGGCTGGCCAGCGGATCGGGCAGGTGCTCGATCACCTCGAAGGCGGTCAGCACGGCGTAGTGCGCGCCGGGCTCGGCCTCGAAGCCGCGCGCGAACAGGTTGACGCAATACGGATCGCGCCAGCGGAAATCGTAGCCGCGGTCGCGCAGCAGGCGCACCAGCAGGCCGCTGCCGCCGCCGTGATCGAGGCAGGTGCCGGCATCGGGCCAGTACCAGGCCAGCAACGCGGCGGTACGCTCGGCCAGATCGATGTTGCGCGCCGCGATGCCGGTGTCCAGCGCGTCCAGCGCGTGGTCGGCATAGGCTTCCTGCAGCCAGTGCGGGTTTTCCACGCGCACGTAGCCGCAGGCCTCGCAGCGCAGGTAGCGGGCACGGTGGCGGCCGCGCACGAGGGCTTCGGCGAAGGGTGATTCCGGTGCGGCGCAGATGGGGCAGCTCATGGCGTCACTTGACGTTGCGCAGATCCCAGTGCGGGCCGATCAGCCAGGTCAGGCGCTGCGCGATGATCTTCATCGGCAGGCCGCTGCGGATCTCCAGCTCGACGTGCAGGTCGCGCTGCTGGGCGCCGACGCTGGCTGCGGGATCGGTGCGGCCCAGCTCCGGCGGCACCTTGTCCGGTTCGTTCTGCAGTGCGCGCCAGCGCTCGAACAGCGCCGGCCGCCGCAGGGCGTCCTCGAGGGCATCGGCCAGCGCCTGCGGGCTGTTGCCGGCGAAGGCCAGCGCGGGTTCGGTGCCGTGCGCGCGGGTGAAGTGTTCGATGTGGATCAGGAACAGGCTCATGGCGATTCCCCCGGTCCGGGCCGGGCGCATGATTGCAGAGCCGATGCCGCAGCCGCCAAGGCCGCCGCCGCCGCCGCGGCATCGGCGGCGTGCGCGAGGACGCCCAGACAGGGCGCCGGCAGACGCGCGCGCAGCGTCGCCAGATTGCCCTCGGCATCCTGCATGGCCGGATCGATGCGGTTGCCGATCCACCCGAGCAGCGTGCATCCGTCGGCCGCGATGGCGCGCGCGCTCAGCAGCGCGTGGTTGAGGCAGCCCAGGCGCAGGCCCACCACCAGGATCACCGGCAGACCCAGCACGCGCGCGAGATCGGCGGCCGCAAGGGTATCGGACAGCGGTGCCAGCCAGCCGCCGACGCCCTCGACCACCAGCACGTCCGCACGTGCGGCCAGGCGCGCATACGCCGCCTGTACCGGCGCCAGTTCGACACGCCGTCCCTCCGCGGCCGCGGCCAGGTGTGGCGAGACTGGCGCAGCGAAAGCCAGCGGATTGACCTGCGTGTACTCGGGCGCGTCGTCACTGGCCGCCTGCAGCACCAGGGCATCCTCGTTGCGCAGGCCCGCAGCCGTGGCCACGCAGCCGCTGGCCACCGGCTTCATGCCGACCGCGCGCAAGCCGACCGCGCGCAGCGCATGCAGCAGGGCCACGCTGACGAAGGTCTTGCCGATGCCGGTATCGGTGCCGGTGATGAAGACGCCATGGCCCATCGGATTCCCCCACACGCGTACTGCAGTGCGATCATTGTGCGTCGCCCGATCGTCGAGGTCAGCCGTGCACGCCGTCGAACCGCTGCAGCATCTGCCCAAGTCTGCGCTATACGCCGCGCTGACGCGCGAAGCCGAGGCGCTGCTGGCCGGCGAGCACGACCTGATCGCCAACGCCGCCAACTTCGTGGCGCTGGTCTGGCAGCAGGTGCCGCAGATCAACTGGTGCGGGTTCTATCTATTGCAGGCCGACGGGGACCTGCTGGTCGGACCGTTCCAGGGCAAGCCCGCCTGCGTGCGCATTGCCGCGGGCCGCGGCGTCTGCGGCACCGCCGCCGCCACGCGGCGGACGCAGGTGGTGGCCGACGTCGATGCCTTTCCCGGACACATCGCCTGCGATGCCGATTCGCGCAGCGAGATCGTGGTGCCGCTGGTGCGCGCGGACGGCAGTCTGCTGGGCGTATGGGACGTGGACAGCCCGCGCCCCGCGCGATTCGACGAGGAGGACCGCGCCGGCATGGAAGCGCTGTGTGCCGCCTTCCTGGCCAGTCTCGGCTGAGCCCGGCAGCGGCGCGGCTCAGACGGCCGCGGCGGGCGGCGGTCGCGGCGCCGCGGCGAGAAGACGCAGCAGCGCGGCGCGCGCTTCCTCGACGCCGGTGCCGTCGAGCGCCGAGAACAGCTGCACACCCGGCGTCCCGCCCAGCGCTGCCAGTTCGCGCCGCACGCGCAGCAGGCTCTGTGCCGCGCGGCCGCGACCCAGCTTGTCGGCCTTGGTCAGCAGCACGTGGCAGGGCAGGTCGTGCGCCGCGCAGAAGCGCAGCATCTGCAGATCGAAGGGTGTCAGCGGATGGCGGATGTCCATCACCAGCGCCAGCCCGCGCAGGCTGCGCCGCCGCCGCAGGTATCCCTCCAGCGCGTTGCGCCATTGCGCACGCACGCTTTCGGGTACCCGCGCGTAGCCGTAGCCGGGCAGATCCACCAGGCGGCCGCCGTCGGGCAGCGCGAACACCACCAGATGCTGCGTGCGGCCGGGCGTGCGCGAGATGCGCGCCAGCCCCTGCACGTCGGTCACGCTGTTGAGCGCGCTGGACTTGCCCGCGTTGGAGCGTCCCGCAAAGGCGATTTCAGCGCCGCGGTCGGGAGGCAGGCCATGCGGATCGGGCGTGGAGAGAACGAAGCGCGCGCCGCGCAGAGGAAGGTCGGACATTGCGGCAAAACGCGGTTTGACCGCCTCGGAAACGGCAAGGATAATCCAGCCGCTCCAGTCCGCCGCGCAGCCCGCGCGGCCGTACCCGGAATGCACAGGCGGAGAAACCCGATGAGGTTTGCAAGCACGCTGGCACTGGCCGCTCTGGCCCTGATGGTGGCGCGGGCGCACGCCGAAGGCGCGATGCCGGCCGGCAACGCCGCCGCGGGCAAGGCCAAGGCCGCGGTATGCGGCGCCTGCCACGGCATGGACGGCAATTCCGCCGATCCGCAGTACCCCAAGCTGGCCGGCCAGCAGGCCAGTTACATCTACCGCCAACTGGTGCTGTTCAAGACCGGCGTGCGCCAGAATCCCATCATGCTGGGCATGGCCATGCCGCTCAGTGCACAGGACATGGCTGATCTGGCCGCCTATTTCTCGCAGCAGAAGATCCGCCCCGGCGTCGCCGATCCCAGGCTGGTGAAGGCCGGCCAGGCACTGTACCGCGGCGGCGATCGCGCCGCCGGTGTGCCCGCGTGCATGGCCTGCCACGGGCCGGATGGCCTGGGCAATCCGGGCGCCGTGTACCCCCATCTGGCCGGCCAGCACGCGCAGTACGTCAATGCCGTGCTCACCGCCTGGCATGACGGGACTGCCTGGGGCAAGACCCAGCACGCCCTGATCATGCCCACGATCGCGAAAAGCCTGACCCCGCAGCAGATTGCCGCGGTCTCCAGTTACATCGCCGGCCTGCATACCGCGGCACCGGCGGCCACCGTGGCCAGCGGCGTCAACCCCTCCGCTTTCGCCCAAGGCGGGCTGCCGCGGTAGTACCCGCCTGCAGCGCGCGCCGGCACGCCTCAAGGAGTCCCCCATGCTGAAATCCCTGCTCCTCGGCAGCGCGATGGTCCTCGCGCTGGCCGCCTGTTCGTCGTCGCAGGCCCCGAGCGCCGCGGTGCCGCCGGCGTCCGCGACAAGCGCCGCCGCTCCGTCCGCATCCGCCGCGACGCCAGCCGCCGCAGCCTCCTCGGCAGCGTCTGTGCAGAGCGCGACCGCGGCGGCCGCATCCACCGCTGCGGCGGGCGATACGCCGGTGCCGCCGCCCGCGGACAGCGGCCGGTGGGTCGAAGGCAAGAACTATTTCCGCATCGAGCCGGCGGTACCCACCGACCATCCGCACCACGTGGTGGTCACCGAAGTGTTCTCGTGGGGCTGTCCGGCCTGTAACCAGTTCCAGCCGTTCGCCGACACCATCCGCGCCAGCCTGCCGGCCTATGCGCGCTGGCAGTACCTGCCGGCGTCGTTCATTCCACCGGAGGACTGGCCGACCTTCCAGCGCGCCTACTTCACCGCGCAGGCCATGGGCCTGGACAACCCCGCCACGCACGATGCCATGTTCAAGGCGATCTGGACGCCCGGCGCGCCGCTGAACACCTACGACGGACTCGGCACTGCGCGGCCGCGCGTCAAGCAGAACCTGCCCACCATCGCCGATATCGCGCGCTTCTACGCGCGCCACGGCGCCGATGCGAAGACCTTCGAGGCCACCGCGCAGTCCTTCGCCGTCAACGCGCGCATGAAGCGCGCCGACCAGCTGATCAAGGCCTACGGCGTGGATAGTACGCCGACGCTGGTGATCAACGGGAAGTACCGCCTCAACGTGGCGTCCGCCGGCGGGCTGCAGCAGACCCGTGAACTGGTGCTGTATCTGGCGCAGAAGGAAGCCGCCGCCATGCAACTGAAGCAGTAGGGTGCCGGGCATGTCCAGGCGCATGCTGATCCTGCTGGGCGCGCTGCTGCTGGCAGGTGCCGCCAGCGCGCAGAACGCTCCGTCCATGCTGATGTACCAGCCTGGCGTGCACTACCAGCGCATCCGGCCGGCGCGGCCGCTGGACCCGGCGGCGCGGCGCATCCAGGTGATCGAGGTGTTCTCCTACGCCTGCCCGCACTGCTACGAGTTCCAGTCCTATGCCGAGCGGTTGCGCAAGTCGCTGCCGGCCGATGCCGAGTTCGTGCGCCTGCCGGCGGTGTTCTGGCCGCAGTGGGAGCCCTACGCGCGCGCCTATTTCGCCGCGCAGCACTTCGGGGTGGCCGACAAGGCCAACCGGGCGCTGTTCGATGCCCTGTGGGCCCGGCACGAGCCGCTGCGGTCGCTGCAGCAGCTGGCTGGTTTCTACGCGCGCTACGGCATCGCCCCGGCGAAATTCCTCGAGGTGGCGCGCTCCGCCGCCGTCACCGCGCAGATGCAGCACGCGATACGGCTGGAGCAGGTCTGGGGAGTGACCGGTACGCCCGCCATCGTGGTCGACGGCGCCTGGCGCAGCGGCGAGGTTTCCAGCTACCGGCAACTGCTGGAGGTGGCGCGCTTCCTGGTGCAGCAGGCCGCCGCGGCGCGCGCAGCGGCAGGGGCGCGCTGAGGCGCGGCCGGTGACGGTGCGGCGCGCTGCCCGGCGGCGCCCGGCACCGGCGGCCGATTCGCCGCCGCGGCGGCGCAGTCTGCGGCTGCTCAGCTGCAACATCCTCGCCGGCGCGCATGTGGCGCGTTACCGGCAGTACCTCACCCGCGGACATACCCAACTGCTGCCCTGGCCGGGCAAGCAGGAGAATCTGGACCGCCTGGCCGGCCTGGTCTCGCAGTTCGACCTGGTTGCGCTGCAGGAGGCCGATGCCGGCAGCCTGCGTTCGGGCTTTCTCAATCAGACGCAGTATCTGGCGCAGGCCGCGGGCATGCCCTACTGGAGCGACCAGCCCAACCGCCGCGTGGCGCAACTGGCGCGCTCGGCCAACGGCCTGCTCAGCCGGCTGCCGCCGCGGGAGGTGCTGGACTATCCGCTGCCCGGCCGCATCCCCGGTCGCGGCGCACTGCTGGCGCGCTACCGGATGGATGCGCAGCCGCTGAGCGTGGTGGTGGTGCACCTTTCGCTGGGTCCGAAGGCACGTGCGCGCCAGCTTGATTTCATCGCCGAACTGCTGCACGACGAGCCCAACGCGGTGCTGATGGGCGATCTCAACTGTGATTGGCCGGGCGGCGAACTGGAGCGCCTGTTCGCGCGCACCCGGTTGCAGCCGCCGCGCGATGCGCTGCCCACCTATCCGAGCTGGCGACCGCGCCGTGCCATCGACCACATCCTGGCCGCCGACGGCGTCGAGGTGCTGCGCCGCTGGACGCCGCCGCAGGCGTTTTCCGACCACCTGCCGCTGGCGGCGGAAATCGTTCTGCGGACCGGATCGCCACGGCGCTGACCGCAGCGGGACGCGGCGGCCGCGCATGGAAAAAGGCCACCCCGTACGGGGTGGCCCGGCCGCATCGCGGACACCGCGACGCGTCAGAACTTCAGCACCGCCTGCACGTAGCTGAAGCGTCCCGGCAGGTCGTAGTTGCTGGCATCGTAGCCGTTGAGCGAGCACGACAGGCACACCGGCGGCTCCTTGCCGAACAGGTTGTTGATGCCGGCGTTGACCACCAGGTCCAGCGCCAGCGGCACGCGCCAGCCCACACGCACGTCATGGTAGGTGACTGCGCCGAGGTAGTGCGTGTTGTTGGGCCCGTTGCAGATCGGAAAGCCGGTGGCGCCGGCGCAGTCCTCGGTCAGGCCGCTCATGTAGCGCATGCGCCAGTCGGCCGACCACGCGCCGCGCGACCACATCAGGTCGTTGATGGCGCGCCAGCGCGGAATGCCGCTGTCGTTGACCTCCACGCCCGGCTTGCGCGGGCCGTACACGCCCGGCGAGGTCTGCTCGCTGAAGGTGCTCACGTACGTGGCGCCGAAGGTGTTGCTGAGGCGTCCGAACGAGAACTCCGGCAGCACCCACTTGACGGCGAGATCGGCGCCGCTGGTGTCGATGCGACCGATGTTGCGCAGCGTGTTGTTGAAACCGTCGATGTTGCCGGTGGCGTTGCGGTGGATGCCCTGGCAGAAGCTGGAGTTGGGGTTGCCGCTGGCCACGCAGTCGTCGAGCTGCGTCTGCGCATCCAGTGCCTGGATGGCGTTGCGCACCGTCACACGGTAGTAGTCGGCGGTGATGTCCAGCCGCTGCGACCAGCCGGTGCCCGCCGCCCAGTCGGGGCTGTAGATGCCACCCCAGGTCAGCGTGCGCGCCTTCTCCGGCTGCAGCAGACGGTTGCCGCCGGTGGTCACCGAGATCTGCGGATTGGGCTGGCTGTAGCCGGCCGGCACGCCCAGTGCCGCGCAGTTGGCCGCAGTGGCGGGATTGGCGATCGGCGCCGAGCAGGGATCCTGCAGGGTGGCGTCGAAACGTGCCGGTGAGCCGTACAGCTCGCCGATGGCGGGCGCGCGGAAACCCTGGCCCCAGGTACCGCGCAGGGTCAACTGGCGGTCCACCTGCCAGCGCAGGCCGGCCTGGCTGTTGGTGGTGCCGCCGAAGGTCGAGTAGTTGGAGTAGCGCGAGGCCAGATCGATATTCAGCGCTTCGACGAAGGGCTGGTTGGCCAGCAGCGGCGCGTTGGCCTCCAGATAGAACTCGTTGACGTTGTAGGCACCCGAGGTGGGCAGCGAAGGCACGCCGTTGGACTCGCCGGCCACCACCACCGCGTCGGGCTGGTAGTAGCCCGAGTAGCGCCGCGATTCGACGCCGGTGGCGAACTTGATGTCGCCGGCCGGCAGCGCGAACAGCGGACCGTTGAGATTGGCGCTGTACAGCTCGATGTCGTTGCCGCTGTTGTCGTGCTCGATGTAGCCGATGTAGGCCAGCATGGCCGGGGTGATGGTGCCGGGGCCGCCGAACAGGTTCAGCGGCACGCAGTTGCCGGTGCACTGGCTGACCGGGCCCAGCGCGCGCTGGATGTGGGCGATGTTGTAGGTGCCCTGCACGGTCTGCGTGGCGCTGTTGCTGCCGCGCGAGTAGTTGACGTCCCAGTAATAGTCGCGGTCGTTCCAGGTGAAGCTGCCGGTGAGGCCGGTGGCGAACTCCCAGGTGTTGACGTCCTGGGTGAAGATGCGCGGCCCGCCTTCCAGGGGGCGGCGGCCGATCAGGATCAGGTTGCCGGAGGTGGGGTTGGCGTCCAGCGTGAACCCGAACGGGTTGTACGGGTTGGTGACGTCGACACCCACCGTGTCGGCCAGCCCGCCGGTGCCGGCGCCGGGGCCCAGGAAGATCGGCTCAGGCGCGGCCTGGTTCTTCGACTGGCGCTGCACGTACAGGCCGCGCATGTACCAGGTGATGTCGTCGATGAGCCGGTAGCGCGTGCTGGCGAACACCGAATTGCGCCGGTTGGGCGTCAGCAGCAGGTTGTAGGGCGCGAAGTTGAAGCGGTCGGCGGTGGTGAAGTTGTGGAAATCGGCGGGATATGCCGCGCCGTTGGGAAACGCGCCGTTGAGGGTGAGGTTCTGCAACTGCCCGGTATTGGGATCGATGAAGATGAAGCGGCCGGTGGGCGTGGCCGAGGAGCAGTTGGCGAGACCGGTGCCCGGCACGCAGGCCGCGCCCGCCTGGCTCCACGCGCTCGAGCTGATGGCGTTCTGGTTGACGTGCTCGTAGTCGACGAAGAACTCGCCGCGCTTGAACGTGCCGCCGATCGACGCGGTGCCGGCGCTGGTCATGCCGCCGGAGAGCTTGTCGTAGCCGCCCACGTAGTAGCTCACCCGGGCGCCGTCCTGGCTGCGCTTGGTGATGATGTTGACCACGCCGCCCACGGCGTCCGAGCCGTACAGCGCCGAGGCGCCGTCGGGAAGGATTTCGATCCGCTCGATGATGCCGACGGGGATGGTGTTCAGGTCCACCGCGGCCGAGACGCCCGAGGCCGAGGACTCGTTCACCCAGCGCAGCCCGTCGACCAGGATCAGCGTGCGCTTGGCGCCGAGGTTGCGCAGACTCAGCGTGGCCGAGCCCGAGCCCACGCCCGAACCGTCCGGCGGAAAGCCGAAGTTGCCCGCCGAGTTGAACCTGGTGTTCAGTGCCGAGCCGGATTGCGAGAGCTGCTGCAGGATGTCGCCGAGACTGGTCAGGCCGGTCTGCGCGATCTGCTGCGCGGTGATCACCGTGGTGGGCGTCTGCGTGGCGATCTCGGCGCCGCGGATGCGCGAGCCCAGAACTTCCACGGCCTGCAACTGTTTGGCGTTCTTGGTGTCCGGCGGCGCCGTGGCATCCTGCGCATGCGCCCACAGGGGCAGGGAGAGGACCGCGGCGATGGCCGCGGCCAGGGTACGCTGGCGTAAGGTGTGCGACATGGTGGTTTCCCGGGGATTTGGATGGATGCCGTGAACGTTTTGTAGTCCGGCGCCCCGAATCTAACGAATAATTGACAATTTCGCTACAGAATGAATGCATCTGTACAACGGCGCCGCAATCCTCCGGCCGCTACCGGCCGGCACCTGCTGGCGCTGCTGCCCGCGGCGGCGGTGGGGGTGCTGGCCGCGTGGGCGCGCTACGGCCTGATCGAACCGCATGCACAGGCGCAGGCCTGCCTGGCCGGTGCGGGCGGCGTGTCATGCGCGCTGCGCGCGCTGCTGGTGGCCGTGTTCGGCAGCGGCGCGCTGACTCTGGCCGCGTGGGCGGCCATGGCCGTGGCGCTGCTGTGGCGGCGCACGGCCAGCGCGGCGCTCAGCCTGGCGCTGGGCACGCTGGCGTTGCTGCTGTACAGCCCTCAGTCCGGGGCACTGGCCGTGCTGGTGGGCGCACTGCTGCTGCTGCCCGGCACGCGCCCCAGCGCGGCGTAGGCGGCCAGCGCGTTGCAAGCCAGCCACAGCCAGGCGTAGGGGTTCAGCGCGGCTTCCTGCAGCACGCCGACGCTCCCCAGCAGCAGTGCCGCCCCTGCCAGCATGCGCGCGCGCGTGTCGTGCCGCAGGGCGTGTCCCGCCACCGCGCGCACCAGGCCCAGGCCCAGTGCGATGGGCAGGAACGCGGGCAGCGGCCAATCGCGGTAGCGGCCGTCGAACACCAGCAGCAGGTCGAGGTACACCATGGCGAACAACGTCGCGAACGCGATGCGGGCCAGTGCGTGCGCGCGGTGCCGGTCGGGCGCCTCGCCCCGCAGCCAGGCACCCAGGGCCGCGATCAGCCGCCATGCGGCGAACAGCAGACCGGCTCCCAGCAGGGCCCAGTACAGCCACTGCGTGGCGTCCCAGGCGGCCGCGCGCGCCATGCGCAGCAGGGCCCAGGCGGCCACACCGGCCCCGGCGCCGCTCAGCGCGCCGGCCGCGCGCGCCGAGGCACCGGCGCCGCGGGCCCCCAGTGCGGCGCCCAGCAGCAGCGGCAGCAGGGCCCACCAGGCGCCGGGGTCCTCCTGCACCGGGCCGTGCCAGGGGAATTTGCGCCGGCCCTGCGCATCGTAGATGCCCCACGAGCCGCCCACGGTGCCCTCCAGCGCCCGCTTCCAGGGCTGATCGAAGGCCTCGATGAGGTTGTAGCGCTGGTGGTGCGCTCGCGCCCAGGCGACGAAGCCGCGCAGGTAGGCCGCCTCGTTGACGCGGCTGGGCACGGCATCGCGGCGCGCGCGGCCGGCGCTGGGCCAGCCGGTCTCGCCGATGAACACCGGCTTGCCCGGGAACGCCGCGCGCACACGCGCCGTCAGCGCCGCCACCCGCGCCACCGCGGCGTGCACCGGTACCGGCTCGTTGTCCCAGTAGGGCAGCATGTGCACGGTGATGAAATTCACCGCCGGCGCCAGTTGCGGATGGCGCAGCCAGACCGCCCAGACGTCGGCATAGGTCACCGGCAGACCGGTGGCCGCATGCACGGCGCGCAGATCGGCCAGCAGCACGCGCACGGGCTGGTCGCCACGCAGCAGCACCTCGTTGCCGACCACGATGGCGCGGATGCTGCCCGGCGGCGCGCTGCGCGCCACCTCGATGGCGCGTGCGATCTGGCGCGCGTTGGCGCGCGCGTCCGGTCCGATCCACACGCCCAGCAGCACTTGCATGCCGAGGCGCGCGGCGATGGCCGGCACCCGGTCTAGACCCTGCGCCACCGAGTAGGTGCGCACGCAGCCGAAGTGCCTGGCCAGCAGCGCCAGATCCTGCCCGATGCGCGCGCGGCTGATGTGCGCACTGCGTCGCAGCGGACTCTCGCCGGGCAGCCGGAAGGGCGCGTAGGACACGCATTCCAGCCGCGCCGGCAGATCGCCCGGCACGGCCACCGGCCACAGCAGCGCCGCCAGCCAGGCGAGGCCGCCCAGCAGCGCCAGCGCCAGCGCCGCGTGCACGCCGGCGCGTGCAGGCCGCCGCGGCCGGTGCAGCGGCACCGCGCTATCCGCCGCCGGCGATCAGCACGCCCACCACCAGCAGGAAGGCGGCGAACACCCGCTTCAGCGCCGGGCCGGAAAGGCGGTGCGCCAGATGCACGCCGAACTGCGCGGTGATCATCGAGGCGACGGCGGTGGCCGCGGCGGCCGGCAGGTACACATAGCCCAGTGCACCGGCCGGCAGCGGCTGCGCCGGTGCCCGCAGCGCCAGCATGTAGCTGGTCGCGCCGGCCAGTGCGATTGCCAGCCCGGCCGCTGCGCTGGTGGCCACCGCACGCACCGGCTTCACGCCCAGGTTCACCAGCATCGGCACCGTCAGCGAACCGCCGCCGATGCCGACGATGGCCGAGAGCGTGCCGATGACGATGCCGGCGGGCAGCAGCCAGGGTGAGCGCGGCACGTGCTCCTCGCGCACCTCGCGCTGCCGGCCGAACGCCATGCGCCAGGCCATGAACAGGCAGAACACCGCGATCACCGCGCGCAGGATCGGTCCGCTCATCCACTGCGCCAGATGCGCGCCGGCGAAGCCGCCCAGCACCAGTCCGGGCGCCAGCCGCAGCAGGGTCGGCAGCAGCACCGCCCGGCGCCTGAGCTGGGCGAAGGTGGAGGAACTGGCGGTGAGCACGATGCCGGCCAGCGAAGTGGCCACCGATACGTGCATCACCTCGCTGGGCGGGATGCCCAGCGCCGGCAACGTCAGACTGAGCGCGGCCACGATCAGCAGCCCGCCGCCGATGCCCAGCAGCCCGCCCAGGAATCCTGCGCAGGCGCCGGCCAGCAGGTACAGCAGGAGATCCAGCAGCATGCGCGGTTCTCGGGTGCGTGGGGGTGGCGCGGCGGTGCTGCCGGCCCCGGCGCACGGGATAGAATCGCGCCGAGGAGTGCCGAAGTATGCCAAGCCCACGCATGCGCCGACAGGCGCGATCCGTCCGCTGGCTGGCGCTGGCGCTGCTGCTGGCCGCCGGGCCGGCAATGGCGCACGCCGATGCGCGCCTGCAGCGCCAGCGCGAGCGGTTCGCGCAGGCCTACGCGCAGGCGCAGGCGGGCGACCCGGCCTGGCGCAGCGCCGCCGCGGAGCTGCGCGGCTACCCGCTGTATCCCTACCTCGAGTCCGCCTGGCTGCGGCACGATGCGGCCGCCGCCGATGCCGCCCGGGTGCGTGCCTATCTGGCCCGCTACGGTGATCTCATCCCCGGCCGTGCCCTGCGCCGCGCCTGGCTGGACCGGCTGGCCGCGCACAGCGACTGGCGGCAGTACCTCGAGTTCTACACACCCGGACTGGGCAGTGCCTACGATTGCCGCGCGCTGCAGGCGGAGACCGCGCTGGGCCGGACACTGCACTTTGCCGGGCGCTTCGCCGCGCTGTGGCGGCGCGTGCCGCTGCCGGCGGCCTGCACCGACCTGCTGGATGCGGCCGCCGGCCGCGGGCTGCTGACACCGGCGCGCGTGTGGACGCGCATCGACCAGGCGGTGCGGCAGGGCGCCGCGGCCAGCCTGGCGCAGGCCGCCGCCTGGCTGCCGGCCGGCCAGCGGCCCGCCGTGCGACGCCTGCTGCTGGCGCTGCAGGATCCGGCGGCGGCGCTGCTGCGGGCGCTGCAGTGGCCCGACGACGCGCGGGCGCGGCAGGCGCTGGTGCTGGCGCTGTTGCGGCGGGCGCCGCAGGACGACAGCGCCGCCGCCGAGGCCTGGCAGATGCTGCGCGCGCGCTATCGCCTGGATGCGCGGCAGCGCGACGCGGTCGCGGCGGCGCTGGCGCTGTACGCCGCCGTCGATTTCGAGCCCGGCTCGCGACGCGGACTGATGGCGCTGCCGGCGGCGGCGCAGACCGCGGTCACGCGTGCCTGGCAGGTGCGCGTGGCGCTGGCCGAGGGCGACTGGCCGGGTGTGCTGGCCGCCATCCGCGCCATGCCGCCGCCGCAGCGCGGGCAGAACGAGTGGCGCTATTTCGAAGCGCGTGCGCTGGCCGCCACCGGCCAGGACGCCGCGGCCGACGTGCGCTGGCGCGCGCTGGCGCGCAGCCCCACCTACTACGGCTTCCTGGCCGCCGACCGCGTGCGGCGGCCCTACGCGCTGTGCCCGCGCGATCCCGCGGACAGCACCGCCGCGCGCGCCGCGGCCGAGTCCGATCCGGGCCTGCAGCGCGCCTTCGAGTGGTTCGCGCTGGGGCGGCTGGCACATGCCCGGCGCGAATGGGATGCGGCGCTGCCGAAGCTGGATCCCGCCGTGCGCTACGCGGCGGCGGTGCTGGCGCACCGCCGCGGCTGGGTGGACCGCGCCGTGTTCCTGCTGGGCCACGGCGAGGCCCTGCGCGACTACCGCCTGCGCTTTCCGCTGGCGCAGCACACGGCGGTGTTCGCGGACGCGCGTGCCGCCGGCATCGATCCGGTCTGGGTGTACGCCACCATCCGCACCGAGAGTGCCTGGATGAGCGACGCGCGCTCCGATGCCGATGCCATCGGGCTGATGCAACTGGTGCCGCGCACCGCGGCGCGCGTGGCGCGCGCCAGCGCGCTGCCCTGGCAGGGCGCGGACAGCCTCACCGATGCGGCCGTCAACATCGGCCTGGGCGTGCGCCACCTGAAACAACTGGCCGACCGCTTCGGTCCGCAGTGGCTGGCCAGCGCCGCCTACAACGCCGGGTCGCAGCCGGTGCGGCGCTGGCTGACCGCGCGCGGCAGCCTGCCGCCGGACGTGTTCGTGGCCACCATCCCGTACGCCGAGACGCGCGGTTACGTGGAGAGCACGCTGGCCTTCAGCGTGATCTACGACTGGCGCCTGCACGCCGATCCGGTGCGCCTCAGCGCGCGCCTGGCGCCCGCGCAGGACCGCTATGCCCCGCCCGGCGCGGTCACGCCGCGCGCCACGGTGGCCTGCAGCGCCGCCGACCTGCTGGCGCAGGGGGGCACGCCGGCGCCCGCGGTGGCACGCAGCGCCGCACCGGCGGTCGCGGCCAGCGTCGCGGCGGAGTCCACCGCAGGCGCGCAGCGGTGAGCGGTGACGGCATGCAGGTCATCGAGATCGCCCGCCCGGGCGGGCCGGAGGTATTGCAGCCGGCGCGCCGCGCGCAGCCCCTGCCGGCGCCGGGAGAGGTGCTGATCGAGGTGCACGCGGCCGGCGTCAACCGGCCGGACTTGATGCAGCGCGCCGGTACCTACCCGCCGCCGCCGGGCGCCTCCGATCTGCCCGGACTGGAGGTGGCCGGGCGCGTCGCCGCGCTGGGCGCCGGCGTGGAGGCCTGGCGGACGGGCGATGCGGTGTGCGCGCTGTGCAACGGCGGCGGCTATGCCGGCTGCGTGGCCGTGCCCGCTGGGCAGTGCCTGCCGCTGCCGCCGGGGTTCAGCATGGTCGAGGGTGCGGCGTTGCCGGAGACCTGCTTCACCGTCTGGAGCAACGTGTTCATGCGCGGCCGCCTGGCCGCCGGCGAGGTGCTGCTGGTGCATGGTGGCGCCAGCGGCATCGGCACCACCGCCATCCAGCTGGCGGACGCGCTGGGCGCGCGCGTCTACGCCACCGCGGGCGACGCCGAAAAGTGCGCGGCCTGCGAGCGTCTGGGCGCGCGCCGCTGTTTCGACTACTGCCGCGAGGATTTCGTCGCCGCACTACAGGCGCTGGAGCCGGCCGGCGCCGACGTCATCCTCGACATGGTCGGCGGCGACTACCTGGCGCGCAACCTCGAGGCGCTGGCGACGGAGGGCCGGCTGCTGCAGATCGCCACGATGCGCGGGCGCACGGCAGCGCTGGATCTGGCGCTGCTGATGCGCAAGCGTGCCGTGCTCACCGGCTCGACGCTGCGCCCGCAGTCGACGCAGGCCAAGGCCGCCATCGCCGCGCAGTTGCGCGTGCACGTCTGGCCGCTGCTGGCCGCAGGCCGCGTGCGTCCGGTCATCCACCGCGTGCTGCCGCTGCTGCAGGCGGCGCAGGCACACCGGTTGCTGGAGCAGGGCGGGCACGTCGGCAAGATCGTGCTGGCCGTACGCGACGCCGCCGCGGCGCCCGCTGTTGCCGCAACGGCTGCTCCGTTCCCCGCCGTCACCGAGTGACCCGCCGATGAGCACTCCGCGATCCACCCCACCGCGTCCGCAGCAGTTGCTGGTACTGGGCGGCACCGGCTTCGTCGGCAGCCACCTGCTGCCATGCCTGTCCGCGCAGGGCCACCGCGTGCGCGTGCTGTCGCGCAATCGCGAGCGGCACCGCGCGCTGGCCGTGCTGCCCGGCGTCAGCGTGCACAGTGCCGATGTCTACGACCGCGCCACACTGGTGCGGCACCTGTGCGGCGCGGACGCGGCCCTCAACCTGGTGGGCATCCTCAACGAGAGCGGCGGCGCCGGTTTCCGCAAGGTGCACGTGGATCTCACCGCCACGCTGGTAGCCGCCTGCCGCGAGGCCGGCGTACGCCGCCTGCACCAGATGAGCTCGCTGCGCGCCGGCGAGGGCCAGTCGATGTACCTGGTCACGCGCGGCGAGGCCGAGCGCGTGGTGCGCGCCTCGGGTCTGCGCTGGACGGTGTACCGCCCCTCGGTGATCTTCGGGCACGGTGACGGCCTGGTCACGCGTTTCCTCACGCTGCTGCGCCGCCTGCCGCTGCTGCCGCTGGCGCGGCCGCACAGCCGGCTGGCGCCGGTGGCGGTGGAAGACGTGTGCGCCGCCATCGCGCGTTGCGTGCAGGACGAGGACAGTGCCGGCCGGATCCTCGAACTGTACGGCCCGGAGACCCTGGAGCTGATCGCTCTGGTGCGCATGGTGCGCGATGCCGCCGGGCTGCGCCGCGTGGTGCTGGGCCTGCCGGACGCGCTGGGCTACCTGCAGGCGCGCCTCGGCGAGCTGCTGCCGGGCAAGCCGATCAGCGTGGACAATTTCCGTTCGCTGGCGCTGGACTCGGTGGGCACACACGATGGCCTAGCGGCGCTGGGCATCGTGCCGCGGCGGTTCAGCGCCGCGCTGCCGGCGCTGCTGCATCCGGTGCGCCAGCACGCCGCGCAACTCGACGCCGCGCGCCGGCTCGGCGGGCTGGCGCGCGAGGACCGCACGCGGCGGTCCTGATCGGCTCTGCGGCGCTCAGCGTCCGCCGCGCAGGATCGCCGCGGCGGCGGTCGGCGCGGCCGCGCGCGGCGCGGCGATGGCGGTGTCCGCGGGGGCGGCGGCCAGCAGCGAATCCAGCGCCTGCTGGTACTGCGGCGCCCAGTTGCGCGGATAGCCGAAGCCGTGGCCCACGTGCGGCAGCACCCAGGCCCTGGCGCCGGGTACGCCGGCGACGAACTCCGGCGCATAGGCCGGCGCGCACACCTGGTCGATGTCGCCCTGCAGGATGTGCCAGGGTGCTTGCACGCGCGCGGTCTTCTCCAGCGCGGGCCAGTGCGGCGGCATCCGCGAGCGGGCGGCGCTGAGATCGCCGTGTCCCGGGCAGAACGGGTGGCGCGTTTCCAGTTCGGGGCAGAAGCCCAGACTGAGGCCGCCGTCGAACACGTCCGGCCGGGCCTGCACCAGCGCCGCGTACACCAGCGTGGCGCCGGAGGAATAACCGATCAGCACCACCGGCAGCGCCGGCGGCAGGCCCAGCTGCCGCTTCAGCCGCGCGCCCAGTCCCTGCAGCGTGGTGGCCGCGTCGGCGCATTGCGTCGCCGGCTGCGCAGCCAGTCCCCTGAAGTAGCGCGGCGTGCTGAAGCCGGCCACCCAGAAGCCCGCGGCCGCGGCGCGGCGCGCCATGTCGATCACGCCGAGATTCCAGCCGCCGTCGCCCGAGGCGAACAGCGCCAGTCCGCGCACGGCAGTGTCGGCCGGCGGGCCGTACAGCGTCACCGCGCCGACCTGGGGCGCCTGCACCACGCCGGCCAGCCAGGGCTGCGGATGCAGCGCGATTCCGCTGCGTGCCGCCGTGGTGGCGGCCGCGGGCGCGGGCACCGGCGCGGTCTGCGCGGCGGCGGCGCAGGCGGACAGCGCCAGGACGAACAGCACGGCGCGGTGCCGCCGGCACCACGTGCGTTGCGGAACGGTTGCGATCATGGTTTCGGGCTTCTGTGAGGACGAAACGGTGCGACGGCGTGCCGCGCCCGGACGAGCCTAGACCACCGCGGCGGCCGCAGGTTCCCGGCGTCGCGTTCGATGCGGGTCGGACCCTGGCCGTCGCCGTTGCCTTGCCCCGGGCGGCAGTGCGTATTGTGCCGCATGCCCGCCGCGGCGGGTGGCGGGTGGCGCGCGCTGCGACAGCGTGTCCGTCCGGGGAGCGGCCGGGAAGACTAGAATGCGGCTCCGCAAGAGCGCCTCCGCGCGCACGGCGACCCCGCCGCGGCGCGCACGTGCCGCCACCGTCCCGCGAGGTCTGCCGTCATGATCGATGCCACCGTTGTCGACCTCTCGCGCACGCAGTTCGCCGCGACCGCGCTGTACCACTTCCTGTTCGTGCCGCTGACGCTGGGGCTGAGCTTCCTGCTGGCCGCGATGGAGACGGTGTACGTCACCACCGGCAAGCCCATCTACCGGCAGATGGCGCAGTTCTGGGGCAAGCTGTTCATGATCAACTTCGCCCTGGGCGTGGCCACCGGCCTCACCATGGAGTTCCAGTTCGGCACCAACTGGTCGTTCTACTCCAGCTTCGTGGGCGACATCTTCGGCGCGCCGCTGGCGATCGAGGGCCTGATGGCCTTCTTCATGGAGTCCACCTTCGTCGGCCTGATGGTGTTCGGCTGGGAGCGCCTGTCCAAGGGACAGCATCTGGCGGTGACCTGGCTGGTGGCGCTGGGGTCCAACCTGTCGGCGCTGTGGATCCTGATCGCCAACAGCTTCATGCAGGACCCGCAGGGCGCGGCGTTCAACCCGGTCACGATGCGCATGGAGCTGACCAGCTTCCAGCACCTGGTGTTCAGCCCCGACGCGCAGTCCAAGTTCGTGCACACCAGCATCGCCGGCTACGTGACGGCGGCGATCTTCGTCGCCGGCATCAGCGCCTGGTACATGCTGCGCAGGCGCCACATGGATCTGGCCAAGCGCTCGTTCCGCATGGCCGCGCTGTTCGGCGTGCTAGCCACCATCGGCGTGATCACGCTGGGCGACGCGCTGGGTTTCGTGGCCGCGCAGGCGCAACCGGCCAAGCTGGCGGCGATGGAGGGCCTGTGGAAGAGCGAGCCGGCGCCGATGCCCTTCAACCTGATCGCCTTCCCCGACCAGTCGCGGCAGGACAACCGGGCCGCGGTGCAGATTCCCGGGCTGCTCTCGCTGCTAGTCACGCATTCGCTGCACGGCACCGTGCCCGGCATCGACGCGCTGGAGCGGCAGGCGGCGCGCAAGGTCGAGGAGGGGATCCCGGCGGTGCAGGCGCTGCAGGTGCTGTCGAAGGATCCGGGCAATGCCGCCGCGCGGGTGCGGTTCAAGGCGCACGAGGCCGATCTCGGCTACGGCTTCCTGGTGCAGCGCTACGCGCCCGACCTCGCCCACGTGACGCCGGCGCAGATCCGGCAGGCCGCGCGCGACAGCATCCCGCCGGTGGCGGCCGTGTTCTGGTCGTTCCGTTTCATGGTGGGCTTCGGCCTGCTGATGCTGGCCTTTTTCGTGCTGGCGGTGCTGTACACGCTGCGCAACCGCGTGCAGGAGAAGACCTGGTTCCTCAAGGCCGCGGTGTGGATGATCCCGGTGCCGTTTCTGGCCAACGAGGCCGGCTGGCTGGTGGCCGAGCTGGGCCGGCAGCCGTGGACGGTGTACGGCATGCTGCCGACCTGGATGAGCGCCTCCACGCACAGCGTGGGCTACATGGTCTTCTCGCTGACCGGCTTCGTGGTGCTGTACACCGCGTTCATCGTGGTGGAGATGATCCTGATGCTGCGTGCCATCCGCATGGGGCCGGATGAACCGCGCCGGGAGCCGCCCGATACGCGGCCGCAGCCGCGTCCCTCGCTGGCGCCGCGTGCGGTGCCGGCCATGCCGCTCGACACGCGCCTGGAGGGCTGAGTCATGGAACTGTATGCCGCATTGCAGGTGATCTGGTGGCTGCTGCTGGGCGTGCTGCTCAGCGGCCTGGCGGTGATGGTGGGCATGGACATGGGCGTGGGCACCATCCTGCGCTACGTGGGCCGCAGCGACCTGGAGCGCCGCGTGGCGCTCAACATCATCGGCCCGCACTGGGACGGCAACCAGGTGTGGTTCGTCCTCGGCGGCGGCGCCGTGTTCGCGGCGTTCCCGCTGATCTACGCCACCGCCTTCTCCGGCTTCTACGTGGTGATGCTGCTGCTGCTGTGGACCATGATCGTGCGCCCGCTGGGCTTCGAGTACCGCAGCAAGCTGCCCTCGCCGCGCTGGCGCGACGTGTGGGACTGGGCCCTGTTCGTCAGCGGCGCGGTGCCGATGGTGGTGTTCGGCGCCGCCTTCGGCAACCTGTTCCACGGCGTGCCGTTCCACTTCGAGTGGAACCTCACCTCGGTGTACACCGGCAGCTTCCTGGGGCTGCTCAACCCGTTCGCCATCCTGTGCGGGCTGCTGTCGCTGGCGCTGTCGGTGACGATGGGCGCGCTGACGGTGATGAACGGCGCCGAAGGCGTGATGGCGCAGCGCGCGCGCACGCTGCTCACCGCGGGTGCCGCGGCGGCCATCGTGCTGTTCGCCGTCGGCGGCGTCTGGGTGCATGCGCTTCCGGGTTACGACCTGGTCGGCGGCCCCGGCGCCGGCGTGCCGCAGACGCCGCTGCAGCAGACCGTCAGCGTGACGCCGGGCGCGTGGCTGGCCCACTTCGGCGCGCATCCGCTGCTGTGGCTGCTGCCGCTGCTGGGCTTCGCCGGCATGGCGGGCGCGCTGCTGGCGGGCCGCGCCGGCCGTTCGCATCTGGGCTGGTGGCTGGGTGCGCTGGCGTGGGTCGGCGTGATCGGCACCGCCGGCACGGCGCTGTTCCCCTTCCTGCTGCCTTCCAGCAGCGACCCCGCGGTGAGCCTGACGCTGTGGAACGCCAGCTCCAGCCGGCTGACGCTGCTGTGGATGCTGGCGATGGCGCTGGTCTTCGTGCCGCTGATCGTGTGGTACACGAGCTGGGCGTTCTGGGTGATGCGCGGCAAGGTGCGGCCCGAGGCCGTGGCCCACGACGAGCATGCGTACTGAGGAGCGCACCATGAAAACCTTCGCGTATTTCCTGCTGTTCATGGTGCTGGCCTTCGTGGTGATCCTGCTGGCCGCGCTGCTGGGCGACCAGGGCGCCTGGTACTTCGCATGGATGATCGGCACCGCCATGATCGTGCTGGTCGCCGCGGCCGGCGCCGCGCTGCTGGATGCGCAGGAGGAGCACGCCGCCGGCGCGGAGCGGCCGAATGACGTCCCCCACGCCTGATCGGGCATCAGCGGCCGCGTGATGCGGCGGGCCGCGGGGCCCGCTCGCGCCGTGCGGCGACGGAAACCTTGCATGCAGGCTGGCGAATGGCTGCGCCGCGAGGCGCGCGAACTCCGCACCCCGCTGCGAGCCAGCGCGCTGCTGGGCCTGCTGCAGGCGCTGCTGCTGGTGGCGCAGGCCTGGCTGCTGGCCGGCATCCTCGACGCCGCGCTGCGCACGCGCGCGCCGGCGGCCGTCCTGTGGTTGCCGCTGCTGGGCCTGCTGGCGCTGGCGCCGCTGCGCGTGCTGCTGCAGGCGCAGGCACGGCGCGTGGCCTTCGATGCCGGCCAGCGGCTGGGCACGCGCCTGCGCGCGCGTCTGCTGCGGCAGGCCCATGCGCTGGGCGTCGCCGGCCTGCGCGCGCAGTCGGGCGGTGAACTGCTGACGCGCCTGGTGGACGGCGTGGAGCAGGTGCTGCCCTATTTCGCACGCTATCTGCCCGCCGCCGCCGCCGCCGCGCTGCTGCCCCTGCTGCTGGCCCTGTTCGTGTTTCCGGCCGACTGGATCTCCGGCCTGGTGCTGCTGCTGACCGCGCCGCTGATTCCGCTGTTCATGATGCTGGCGGGCGGCGCCGCCGAGCGCGCCAGCCGGCGGCGCTACGCGCAGTTGCGCCGGCTGGGCGCCGCGTTCCTCGATGCGCTGGGCGGACTCACCACGCTGCGCCAGTTGGGGGCGGCGCAGCGCGTGGCCGACCGGCTCGCGGCCGAGGGCGAGGACTACCGCCGGCTCAGCATGCAGGTGCTGCGCGTGGCCTTTCTCTCGGCGCTGGTGCTGGAGTTCTTCGCCATGGCCGGCATCGCGGTGGTGGCGGTGCTGATCGGCTTCCGCCTGCTCTGGCGCGAGCTGTCCTTCCGCGATGGCCTGTTCGTGCTGCTGCTGGCGCCGGAGTTCTATCTGCCGCTGCGCGCGCTGGGTGCGTTGCGGCATGCGCGCATGGATGCGCTGGCCGCGGCCGCATCGCTGCACGCGCTGGAGCAGGCGCCGGCGGCACGCGCCGTGCCCGCGGGCACGCTGCCGCCTCCCGCGGCGGCGCCCACGCTGCGGCTGGAGGACGTGCACTACGCCCATGCCGGGCGCGCGGCGGCGCTGCGCGGCGTGCAAGCACGCATCGGCCCCGGCCTCAACGTGCTGGTCGGCGCCAGCGGTGCCGGCAAGAGCACGCTGCTGGACCTGCTGCTGGGCTTCGTCGCCGCGGATGCCGGCCGCGTGCGCGTGGAGGACGGCGTGCTGGCCGATCTGGACCCGCGGCAATGGCGCGCGCGCATCGCCTGGGTGCCGCAGCGGCCGCACGTGTTCGAGGGCAGCGTGCGCGACAACCTGCTGCTGGCCGCGCCGCGGGCCGACGCCGGCGCGCTGGCGCGCGCGCTGGCGGCCAGCGGTCTCGATGCCGTGCTGGCGCGGCTGCCGCACGGGCTGGACACGCCGCTGGGCGAGCACGGCACCGGGCTCTCCGGCGGGCAGTTGCAGCGGCTGGCGCTGGCGCGCGCGCTGCTGCGCGAGCAGGCCACGCTGTGGCTGCTGGACGAACCCACGGCGCACCTGGATGCCGCCGGCGCGAGCCAGGTGCTGCGCGTGATCCGCGCGGCGGCGGCCACGCGTACCGTGCTGCTGGCGGCGCACCGGCTGGAGCTGGCGCGGGCGGCGGACCAGGTGCTGGTGCTGCAGGACGGGCGCATCGCCGAGTGCGGTGCGCCGCACGCGCTGGCCGCGTCCGGCGGTGCCTTCAGCGCGCTGCTGGCGGCGGAGGCGGCGTGATGCACGTGCTGCCGCCCGAACTGCGCCGCCTGGGGGCCGTGCTGCGTCCGCAGCGCGCCTGGCTGTGCGGCGGCGCCGCGCTGGCGGTGCTGGCCGCGCTGGCGGCGCTGGGGCTGATGGCGGTGGCCGGGTGGTTCATTGCGGCGATGGCACTGGCCGGCCTGGGCGGCACCGCCATCAACTACTTCACCCCCGCCGCCGCCATCCGCGGCTGCGCCATCGTGCGCAGCGGCGGCCGCTACGGCGAGCGGCTGGCCACCCACGAGGCCACGCTGCGCGCGCTGGCCGGGCTGCGCGCCTGGCTGTTCCGGCGGCTGATCCCGCTGGCGCCGGCGCGGCTGTCGGCGCTGCGCAGCGGCGAGCTGATGGCGCGGCTGCGCGGCGACGTGGACGCGCTGGAGCACTTCCATCTGGCCGTGCAGGTGCCGCTGGCGGTCGCCGCCGTGACGCTGCTGATGGCGCTGACGATGGTGCTGGCGGTCCTGCCGGCGGCCCTGCCGGCGTTGCTGGTCGCGGCGCTGCTGGCCGGTCTGCTGCTGCCGGCATGGACGCGCCGCCGCGCCGCCGCCGACGCCGCGCAGACAGTGGCGGAGTCGGCCGCCCTGCGCGGCCTCCTGCTGGATGCGCTGCGCGGCCATGCCGAACTGCTGGCGTGGGGCGCGGACGCGGCGCATGCCGCGCGCATCGGCGCACTGGACGCGCGGCTGGCCGCGCGCCGCCGCCGCATCGAACGGCTGCAGGCGCTGGGCGGCGGCGGGGTGCTGCTGCTGGCGCAGCTCGCGCTGCTGGGCGTGCTGCTGCCGGGGCTGGCCGCGGTACGTGCCGGCGCGCTGGCGCCGCCGCTGCTGACCATGCTGGCGCTGCTGACGCTGGCGCTGTTCGAGACGCTGGCGCCGCTGCCCGAGGCGCTGGCGCAGTGGCAGGCCACGCGCGCCGCCGCGCGGCGCGTGTTCGCGCTGGCCGATGACACGCCCGCCTGCACCGAGCCGGCGCAGCCGCTGCCGGTGCCGGCGACGCCGGCCATCCGTTTCGAGCAGGTGCGCCTGCGCTACGCGGACGATGCGCCCTGGGCGCTGGACGGCGTCGACCTCGAACTGGCCCCCGGAGCGCGGCTGGCGCTGGTGGGCGCCTCCGGCGCGGGCAAGACCAGCGTGCTGCTGGCGCTGCAGAAGTTCTATCCGCCCCAGGCCGGATGCATCCGCTACGGCGGCCAGCCGCTGCAGGCGCTGGACGGCGATGCGCTGCGCCGGCAGATCGCGGTGATCGCCCAGCACAGCGCGCTGTTCGACCGCAGCCTGCTGGACAACCTGCTGCTGGCGGCGCCCGCGGCCAGCGCCGCGCAGATCGAGCGGGCGGTGAGCCTGGCGCAACTGGATGCCTTCGTCGCGTCCCTGCCGCAGGGCTACGACACCGTCCTGGGCGATGCCGGCGTGCTGGTTTCCGGTGGCGAGGCGCGCCGCATCGCCATCGCCCGCGCGCTGCTGCAGGACGCGCCGGTACTGGTGCTCGACGAGCCCACCGAGGGCCTGGACGCGAACACCGCGCGCGCGCTCTACGCCGCGCTGGATGTCGCCGCGCGCGGCCGCACGCTGCTGCTGGTCACGCATCGCCTTGGCGGCCTCGCGCGTTTGGTCGATGAGGTCGTGGTAATGACCGCCGGGCGCATTCGCGAGCGCTTGCCTGTGGCGCAGTACCTCGCACGCACTGCGCGCTGAGCGCGGATTTAGCCAGAAAACGTTGCGTGGAGGCCGATCCGACCGCAGAGCAAATTAGACTGTCCTGCTCTTGCGCCGGTGCGATTCCATGACGGCCACCATGCCCAGCAGCAACAGGCTTGGCATGCCCAAGGTACCGCCGCCACCCGATGCAGGCGCTGCAGGCAGCGGCGCAGTGATCGTAATGGTCTCGGTAGCGGTGTTGGAATTCGCACTGCCGTTGCTAGCCGCGAACGTAAAACTGTCTGTTCCGCTGTAGCCGGAAGCTGGCGTGTAGGTAAACGCGCCGCTGCTCGCATTGTTCAGTGTCACCGTGCCATGGCCGGGTTGGCTGCTTATCGAGTAAGTCAAACTGAGGTTCTGCGGATCGCTGGCAGACAGCGTGCCATTGATGGCGGTGTTCTGCGCCGTGGTGATGCTGCCATTGTTGGCGACGGGTGGTGCCACAGTCACCGTGGTGGTTACGCTCGCACTGTTGTTGGCAGTGTTCGGATCAGGCTGATTGGCGCTGACCAAGGAAGTGTTCTGCAAGCTGCCGGCGGTCGTGGTCGTGACCATCAGCGCGGGCTGCCAAAGCCTCTGCGGCGCGAGTGAGGCCATGGTGCAAGTCACGCTGCTGCCACTGTTGCTGCAACTGCCGCCAGCGGCTGCCGCCGAGACGAAGCTCATGCCCGCAGGCAAGGTGTCGGTGAGCGTCACGCCCGTGGCAGTGACCTGGCTATCGGTATTGCTGACCGAGAAATCAAAGGTCACATTTTGACCGATGGTGATGTTGACGGGGCTGCCGCTCATTGTCAGCGACAGATCGGCTGAGGGTACGAGAATATAGGCCGTGCCGGCGTCAGTTGCGCCGTTGACGGTGGTGTTGATGGCGCCGACGAGCATCGTGCTCGCGCCGTCGGCGGATACTGCGATATCGGAACCAAATGCGTCGTAGGCCAACCCCTTGGGGTCGTCCAGTGCCAGCACGGGTTGCCCAGACCAGATGCCACCGATACGGGTGAAAATGTAAGCAGCGCCCGCACCGGCTGCATTGCCGATCATCGTGCCAGTTGCGCCAATAAATGCTTTTCCACCATTGGATGACAGCGCGACACTGGACCCGAATTGAGCTGTTCCAGCGCCCGACGGAGCGTTGAAAACAGCCTCGGGAAACGAGTCCCACGTTCCACTGCTATTGCTGTAGATATAAGCCTTGCCAAGGTAACCCGACGCGCCCTCGGCTCCGATCAGTGCAGTGCTGCCATCGGCGGAGATCGCCACGGTACTGCCGAACAAAACATAGGGGGAAGGATTTGGGTCATTGAATCGGAGCGCGGGGGTCCGCGACCATTGCCCCGACACCTGTTTGAAAACGTATGCTGCCCCAGAGGCGTTGTTTGTACCACCGGCGCCGATCAGAGCCGTACTCCCATCTCCTGAGAGCGCAACCGCTTCACCAAATTGATTGGTGAAGCTGTTGTCGGTTCCATAAAATACAGCCACAGGCGTGCTGGACCACGTGCCATTCGTGCTGACGTACACGTAGGCCACGCCTGCAACATTGGTTGTGCCCGCGGCACCGATGAGCGCCACGCTGCCATTGGCGGACAGTGCCAGTGCCAAGCCAAACCCATCCGCCCATTGATTACTTGGATCAACTAGACGCGCCACGGGGGTCGTGGACCACGTTCCGCCAGTTGATTGGTAAACGTAAACCACGCCAATACTACCGCCCCATGCGCCAATCAGTGCTGTGCGACCATCTGCCGAGAGCGCGACGCCCCCTCCAAAGTGGTCATAACTGGAACTGCCAGGGTCGTTCAACGTTACGACAGGACTGGCCGACCAGTTGCCTTGGGTCTGGGTGTAAACGTAGGCATGTCCAGAGCCTCCGCCTGCACCTATCACTGCGGTTTTGCCGTCTGCGGATAGTGCTACGGCACCGAAACTATCGTTTACCTGCCCGCCTGGATCGGCAAGTGTCTGTGTCGTGCTGAACAACGGATCCACCGTGACAGGATAATGCGCACCGAGCGTATCGACGATCAGAGCCAGGCGATCACCAACCAGCGCCATGCGTGCAGGCAGTACGCAATGATCAGCGTCATAGGCGTATAGACTGCCATAGTGCAGCACGGTCTTGCCGGCGGCATTTTGAAACGACAGCGTGTTGTGCGTGAGCATGACGTGGAGCGCGCTGTGCAACTTGAAACTCAGTATCGCCGTAGCGGCTGGCCGCGCGGGATGGGTGAGGGTGAAACCCTGCTCGATGCCCAGTGGACTGTTGATGTACCACTCTGTGAGGCTTGTACCACGGGTCAGCGCGATGCGCGTGCCATCGATCCGGGGTGGGACACTTGGTGCCAGCGCAATGTTTTGCGTGCCTTGGCGGTAACCTGTGAGTCGCAGTGCGAGCGCGTCGCTGCCGACAATCGTGACCGTCGTGCCGACATGGCCGACATGTAGATCGAGATGCTGGACCGAATTGGCCAAGCGCGCACCGTTGCGGCTGGGTATCGTGTGCCACGCCCACGGCAAATGTCGCGCGGTCTGCTGCGCAACTGAAGACACGAGCGCTGGCGGCAGCGCAAACGCATGGAGATGGCTGTTGATGACGGCCAGATCGGATGCATTCTGGCCGGGGCTTGCTGTGATGGCGTCGGTTGCGGGACCGACGCCAAGCAACACAACCCATGCCACGACAACACATGCAACGCGATAACGCATGATCGAACCTCCGTACAATTAATCCATGGCAAATGCGGCGACGTGCGGCGTGGCTCACGCACGGTGAGCGCTAATGCGCCCACTTTGTCGAATCCACATTGACGCCGACCCCCTGTTTCCCCAAGCCATCAGGCGCAAGCAGTACAGCGCATGAATTCACTACGCTCAACATACAAAACAGTAATGTTGTTAAATGCCCAGGATTCGCGGGACCGGGGCGCGGTCGCGTCGTCGCTGCTGTTCGTCGCTGCTGTTCGTCGCTGCAGCGGCGTCCATGGCTTTGGGCGAGCGCATGCCGAAGCCGCAGCAGGGCCGCTGGCCCTATGCTTGAACAATCCGATGCCGCACTGCGAGAGATTCGGCTCAGGTGCCGGCGGCGCGCGTGATGCTTACTCCAACGCCGCGAACGCCTCGCGGGTGAGGTTGTGCGCGTCGCCGCGGGTGCACAGCACGTCGTCCTCGATGCGGATGCCGCCGCAGGGCGCGAGCTGCTCGACGCGCGCCCAGTCCACCTCGCCGCTGGCCGCGCCGGCGCGCAGCGGCTCCAGCAGCAGCGGGATGAAGTACAGCCCCGGCTCGATGGTCACCACCATGCCCGCCTCCAGCGTGCGCGTCAGGCGCAGGTAGGGATGCTCGGGTGGCGGCGGCGTGCGTCCGCCCTCGGGCCCGCTCTGGTGGCCGCCGATGTCGTGCACCTGCAAGCCCAGCAGGTGGCCGAGCCCATGCGGCAGGAACGCGCGCGTGATGCCCTGTTCGAACGCCGCCTCGGCCGAGCAGCGCACCAGGCCGTGCTGTGCCAGCACGCCGCCCAGCAGGCGGTGCGCCTCCTCGTGCAGCGCCGGGTAGCTCTGTCCGGCGCGCACGCCCAGGCACAGGATCTGCTGCATCTCCTCCATGGACGCGACCAGCGCGGCGAAGTCGTCTTGTCCGGGCGCAACGTGGGTGCGGGTGATGTCGCTGGCGTAGCCGGCGTACTGGCCGCCGGCGTCGATCAGCAGACTGCGCGGCGCCGCCGGCCGCGCGCGCTCCAGCCGCGTGTAGTGCAGCACCGCGCCGTGCGCGTCCACGCCGATGATGTTGGCGTAGGGCAGCTCGCACTCGGCCTGGCCGCTGGCGGCGAGGTAGGCAAGGTGGATCTCGAACTCGCTGGCGCCGCCGGCGAAGGCCTGCGCCGCCGCGCGGTGGCCGCGCGCAGCAATCCGGCTGGCGGCACGCATCAGCGTGATCTCGTAGGGCGTCTTGCAGGCGCGCGACCAGTGCAGCCGTGCCAGCAGCGCGGGCGGGTTGTTGGGCGCGAGGTCGCTGCCGGCGGCGCCGTCCTCGCCGACGATGGCGCTGCGCTCGCCCAGCAGGCGCTCCAGCTCGACGCGCGCGGCGTGCTCGTCGGCCACGGTGACGATGTCGAAGTGCTCGACCCAGCAGCCCTGCGGATCCTCCGGCACCACGTGCCAGTAGTCGCGCGGTTGCAGGAACACCAGCCGCGGCCGCCGCCCCGGTTCGTGCACGATCCACGAGCCCGGCGCGGCGGTCAGCGGCAGCCAGCGCAGGAAGTGCGGGCTGGCCGCGAACGGCGGTGCCTGGTCGTCGAGGAAGCGCAGCCGCGGCGTGCCGGCCGCGATCAGCAGGCGGTCGAATCCGCAGTCGGACAGCGCGGCGTCGGCTTCCTGCGTCAGTTGTTCGAGGTGCTGCGCGTACAGGGCAGCGAGGGCTTGGCTCATGGCGTCGTCGGTGAGGCTGTGCGATGCGAGGGCGCAGTGTTGCCGTCGCGCCGGCGGGCGGCAAGCGCGGGTGCAGCATGCGCGGCGTGCGGGATGCGGGCGCCGGGCCTCAGCGCGCGGCGTATTCGGGCTGCCTGACCCAGGCGTCCAGCAGCGCCTGTTCGGCGTTGCCGATGTCGATGATGCGCAGGCCGATCCAGAACTGCCCCGGCGTCACCGCGGCGCTGGTCCACTGCTCGTGCACGCCGATCTCGACGGCGTGCGCGCGGCCGTCGGCGCCGGGCAGGTCGAAGCGGACCTGGTACAGCGCGTTCTCGCGCAGGCGGCGCGGCGCGATCAGCATCAGGCCGGTGCTGGAGAGGTTGCCGATGCGGCCCAGGCTGGCGCCGTTGAGGCTGTTCTCCACCAGCATCACGCCGCTGATGGATTTGCGCTGGGCACGGCGCAGGTCGTTCATGCCGGCGCTCCGGCGGGAGCGAGCTCGGGGCCGCGCCCGGAGAACTTGCGCAGCGTCTCGACGATGGCGTTCCAGGCGCGGTCGACCAGGCTGGTCTGCGTTTCGGCATCGGCCACCAGGCGCACCTGGCCGCGCACCAGGTCGCGCGCCAGCCGCGCCAGCGTGCGTTCCTCGGCGCGCTGGCCGCGCTGATTGACGAACAGGCAGCGCCCGGTGGTGGGCGAGAACCAGGCCAGCTTGCGGCGCACGGTGTCGCCCTGCTGGTTGCGCTGGAACTCGAACCAGCTGCCGAAGGGGACGCTCTTCAGCCGTTCCAGCATGCGCTGCTCGTCGGCGTTCAGTGGCGCCTCCACCGGCTTGCCGGCGGCATCGCCCGCCTCCTCGCCCAGGCGCTGGCGCTGCTTGAGCTTCATCGCCAGTTCGGTCTGCGACACTGGCTCGCCGCTGAAGTCCACCACCGGCTGGTCCAGCACCTTGCGCGCGATCGCCTCGGCGTCGGGCGTGTGCAGGCCCACCTGCTGCAGGCCGTGCTGCACCTCGGTCTGCAGCTTGCCGGGGTCGTCCTCGGGGTTGCGCTTGAGCAGGGCATCGACGGTGGCGATGCGCTCTCGGAACACCTCGCTCTCCTCGCCGTGGCGCAGGATGGCCAGCGCCAGCGCGTCCACCCAGGCCTGTTCCAGCAGCGTGCGCACCAGCGACGAGGGGCGCATGCCCACCAGCCGCTGCGCGATGATTTCCTCGGCGCGTGCGCGCGCCTGCTCCAGACGGTCGCGGCCCTGCGCCGCCTCGACGTGGCGACGCTCGGTCATCTCGGCGCGGCGCGCCAGCGTCTGCATGTGCCGCTCGAGGTCGTGCAGCAGGTGCGCGTACAGGCCGGAATCGCCGTCGTACTCGTGCAGCAGGCGCTCGGTGACCGACTGCATCTTCTGCACCAGCGCGGGATCGGCCTCGCCGTCGCTGCTGTCCACCCAGTAGGCCGCAGTCTCGGTCACCGTGTTCAGCAGCCGGCGCGCCGGATGGTTGCGCTCGGAGAAGAACGTGGGGTCGTCCAGCGCCGTGCGCAGCAGCGGCACCTGCAGCCTGCCCAGGAAGCGCTGCGCGGCGCCGCCCATGCACACCTCGCGCTGCAGGTTGTCGAACAGCATGCCCACCAGATCGACGGTGTCGCGCTGCACCGGCGCGAGCTGCGGCGCCTTGCCGTCCTGGCTGAAGCGGCGCAACTGGCCCTGCAGATCCTGGCGCAGCCGCTGCGTGGTCGCGCCGGGCTTGCCGCCGGGCACCTGCGGGCGCGACTGCAGCGCCTGCAGCGCGGCCTGGACCTGCTGCGGTGTCGCCGCCGGGCCCTCGCCGCCGCCCTCGGGCTCGCCGATCATGCGCCGCCGCTGCGCCAGCAGCTCGCGCAAATTGTCGAACAGCGGCAGTGCGTCGGCCTCGGCCGCGGCCGGACCGCTGAGGCCGTGCTGGCCCACTGCTCCACCCATGCCGCCGTGGCCGGCCAGTCCGGCGGCAGCCGTGCCTGCACGGCCTGCCGCCGGGCCGTGCGTCACGGCGGCCCATGCGCCGGGATCGCCGGCTGCCGAGCCGGCGCCGGAGGCGTAGCCGCCGCCGCCGGCCGGTCCCACGCGCCCGCCCGCGCTGCCGCCGCCCTCGGCCGCCGTCGCGGTGCGTTCGCCGAGTGTGGTGCCCTGCTGCTGCGGCGCCGCGCCGCGCGCGCGCGTCTCGCCGCTGCGCGCGCGCCGGTACACCACCAGGTTGGGCAGGATCCGGCGCGTCGCCAGAAGCTGGTTGATCCCGGTGTAGAACGCGGCGGCATCGCCCATCGCGTATTTCTCGAACAGGCGCCAGGCCAGCACGCGATGCGCGGTGGGCAGATCCAGCTCGGCCACCGCGCCGCGCAGCGCGGTCAGCACGCGCTGCGGTCCGCAGGGCACGCGCTCGGCCTCGAACACCGGCAGCGCCGCCAGCACCGCCATGCGGTGGCACAGCTCGTACAGCGCCTCGCTGGCGCGCACCTCGGCGCGGCTGGCCACCTCGCGCAGCGCCAGGTCCTCCTCGAACACGTGTTCCTGCATCAGCTCCAGCCTGGATTCGCCGGTCGCGGCCGCGGGCAGCGGCTCGGGCTCCCGATCGAAGGCCGCCAGATCCGACTCGACGGCGGCGGCGAAGCGCGGGCCGATGTCGGCGCGGCCGCGCTTGACCTCGCGCAGGCTGGCATAGGCCACCTCCTGCTCGGCGTTGTTGCGCGCCTGCTCGGCCGCCTTGAACAACTGCTGCTCCAGCTCGTTCAGCGCATCGCGCAGCGCCGGTTCGAAGCTCGCGTTCAGCGCACGGCACAGATCGTCCAGCACGCCGCGCACGCGCGGCGGAATGTCCGCGCGATCGGCGATGCGGGCCACCCCGGCGCGCTTGCGCACTTGGCGACGCCTGTCCACAGGCAAGGCCATGCCCATCCCCTATCTCCGGCTCATGCCTTTATAGCGCGCCCCCACGGACGCGGCCACCGGGCCGCCCGCCGCGCGCGGTGCTTGTTACAGCGCGTGGCGAGCGGGTGGCTGGCAGACGGGTCAAGCAAAAGCGGGGCCAGAGGGTGGCCGGCGCTGTCTTGCTTTCTGACGTCATCCCGGGGCCGCCGCAGGCGGAACCCGGGATCCAGTGCCCTGGCTGGAATGGCCTGGCTCGCGGCAGTTCGAGCGGGTGGCGCACGCATCTGCGTGGCGCCCGTCTGGATCCCGGCTCGGCCCTGCGGGCCGTCCGGGGTGACGTCGCTTTATCACTGTCATCCTCGCGAACGCGAGGCAAATCGGGCGTTTCCAAAGCGCGGGGTACTCGACGTGGCCTCGTGGCTGCCCGGGATTCGCGCGATACTGGGCCGAAGCCCGAGGGTCTGGTCATGCTGTTCACTGCTGTCCTGCTACCTGCCGCGGAAGGCGGTTTTGTTGCACTGAATCCGGAAACGGGATCGACCTCGCAAGGCGATACGATCGAGGAGGCGCTGGCCAATCTGCGTGAGGCGACGGCGCTGTATATCGAGGAGTTTCCGATTGTCGGCGCAGGCCGGCCGCTGGTGACGACTTTCGAAGTGGAACGGCATGCCTAGCCTGCCGCATGTTTCGGGCGAGACCGTGGTGCGGGTACTGACAGACATGGGTTTCGTGGTCGCGCGCCAGCGCGGCAGCCATGTGGTGTTGCGCCGTGGTGCGACGGGATGCGTGGTGCCGCTGCATCGGGAACTGAAGGTCGGTACATTGGCCGGCGTGCTGAAGCAGGCGGGCTTGACGGTGCAAGAGTTCGTCGAGGCGTTGCGCGCCTGATGTCGTCGGTACGTGGCGGTTTCCGGCAACGCCCGGCTTGTACGCTGTCGATGCGCAGCCGCATAGCGGAAGGTCTGCGCCGGCGGCTGGCAGGGTGGCGTTCTCTTTTCGGGTGTCCCCCGCAGAGCTCGCCCCTGCGAAGGCGGGGGCGGGGATCCAGTGGCACTGCGCGCGCCCGTCTGGATCCCGGCTCGGCCCTGCGGGCCGTCCGGGATGACAGCCAAAGGGGGGCGTCGTCCGGGGTGACAGCCAAAAAGGGGAGCGCGCCGCCGGAGGCGACGTTTTGTTTTCTGACGTCATCCCGGGGCCGCCGCAGGCGGAACCCGGGATCCAGTGCCCTGGCTGGAATGGCCTGGCTCGCGGCAGTTCGAGCGGGTGGCGCACGCATCTGCGTGGCGCCTGTCTGGATCCCGGCTCGGCCCTGCGGGCCGTCCGGGATGACAGTCAAAAGGGAAGCGTCGTCGGGGGTGACGGCCAAAAGGGGAGGCGCCGTCCGGAATGGCGTGCCAATCCGGCGCCGCGTGCCGTCGGAGATGACATCGGCAGAAAGGGTGCCCGGATTGGCCTGGGGTCGGCCACGGCCAGTGGCCCAGGCCCCGAGGTTGCCCTTCACGCTGCCATTGTACGGTGAAATGACGTACACTACCGCCCTCCGACGAGAGCCGCCATGCCTACCCCGGAACCCACCCGCACCGCCCGCGTCGAAGCACGCATCGCGCCTGACGCCCTGGCGGTCGTGCGCCGTGCCGCCGAACTCCAGGGTCGCAGCGTCAGTGACTTCCTGGTGGCCGCCGCGCTGAAAGATGCGCAGCGCATGATCGAGGACGCGCAGATCATTCGCCTTGCCGTCGACGACCAGCAGCGTTTCGCCGAACGGCTGCTGAGCCCGCCGCCGCTTGCGCCCGCCATGAAGCGCGCGCTCAAGGCCCGCAAACGCCTGATCGCCGGCGCGAAGTGACGGCGCCGTTCCGCATCGGGGCGCTGGGCCGCGCCCATCTCCGGGACGGTTTTTCCTGCGGCGTCGAAGCGCTGGACCGCTATCTGGCGCATCAGGCCGGCCAGGATGTCCGGCGCCGCATCAGCGCGTGCTATGTCGCCGTCGAGGTCGGTAGCGGCAAGATCGCCGGTTACTACACCCTCGCGGCCGCCAGCGTGCCGCTGACCGACTTGCCCGGGACTCTGAGCAAGCGGCTGCCGCGCTACCCCTGCGTGCCGGTGGCCCGGGTCGGGCGTCTGGCCGTCGACCGGGCCTTTCACGGGCGCAAGCTCGGCAGCGCGTTGCTGGCGGACGCCGCGGTACGGGCGGCCCGCTCGGAGGTCGCAGTGTTCGCCCTGGTGGTTGACGCCAAGGACGACGCGGCCGCGGCGTTCTACCGTCACCACGGATTCGAGAGCTTCGGCGGCAAGGCCAGGAGGTTGTTCGTGCCGCTCAGGCACTTCGCGCCGACGGTCGAATAATGAACCGCCGATTGTTTTCTGACGTCATCCCGGGGCCGCCGCAGGCGGAACCCGGGATCCAGTGCCCTGGCTGGAATGGCCTGGCTCGCGGCAGTTCGAGCGGGTGGCGCACGCATCTGCGTGGCGCCCATCTGGATCCCGGCTCGGCCCTGCGGGCCGTCCGGGATGACAGCCAAAAGGGGGGGCGTCGTCCGGGGTGACAGCCAAAAAGGGGAGCGCGCCGTCTAAGGCGACGTTTTGCTTGCTGACGTCATCCCGGGGCCGCCGCAGGCGGAACCCGGGATCCAGTGCCCTGGCTGGAATGGCTTGGCTCGCGACAGTTCGAGCGGGTGGCGCGCGCATCTGCGTGGCGCCCGTCTGGATCCCGGCTCGGCCCTGCGGGCCGTCCGGGATGACAGCCAAAAGTGAGGTGCCGTCAGAGGCGACGTTTTGTTTTCTGACGTCATCCCGGGGCCGCCGCAGGCGGAACCCGGGATCCAGTCGTACTGCGGCGCGCTTGTCTGGATCCCGGCTCGGCCCTGCGGGCCGTCCGGGATGACGGCCAAAAGGGGGGCGCCGTCCAGGATGACAGCCAAAAGGGGGAGGCGCCGTCCGGGATGGCAGCCAAAAAGAAGGGCCGCGCAGGGCGGCCCTTCGGGCACTCGGGCTGCGGCTGGGATCAGCGGCAGGAGGAGGGCAGGTACTGATTGCCCAACTTTGCCAAGTTGCCAGACTTGCAAGTCCAGTTGATGCTGCCGGTACTGGTGATCGGCGACAGGTCAAGGATTCCACCCACGATTTGAGTGTTCGCCTTGTTACCGAAAGCAGAATTACCGTTCGTGCCGTACTGCACCTGAATGATGCCGTTGGTTCCGACGGTGACGCTTCCGACATAGTTGCCGCCGATGCTCGAGGGGCTGGCAATTCCGGCGGAAGCATTCGACGCAGGCGGATAGCCTTTATTCGTGTAGAACTCGGCAACGGCCGTCTTGGCGCCATCCGCCAGCGACATGCCTTCCGACACCTGCGCACGGATCACGTAGTTCTGGTAGGCCGGAATGGCGATCGCGGCCAGGATAGCGATGATCGCGACCACGATCATCAGTTCGATCAGGGTGAAGCCCTTCTGCATCGTCTTCATGGGAAACCTCACAGTGGTGGTCAGCTAACCGGTTTGAAGCCTCTGAGCCCCCTGGCCTTGAGACCCTCCTAGGCAGGTCCGCCGGCCATCCGCATGGGCAGCCCATGACGGCAACGGCCGAAGCTCACGGAGTGCGAAGCAGTGTTCGTGCCAGATACCCCGTGCCCGCGCGCGAGCCACGCGGGCACGGCCAGTGTGCCGGCAAATGTGAAATGCATGCAAGGCGAAATCGCTCCTACCGAAATGCCGCGCGCAGGTCGACTGTGCGCGCGGTCACGGTCATCGCGTCAATTTGCCGATTCGTAATGCGGTGGAATGGTGACTGCAAGATGCGACCCCATGCCCTCCGGTGCGGCCGCCTGCGCGACCCTGCTGCGACGGCAGGGCAAGGGCTGACGCGGCGCGTCACATCTTGTGACATGGCGCGGCAGGTGCGGGCGGGCGCCGCTGGACTGCCGGCGTCGCCGCGCGCAAGGCAGCCGCCGCATGTCCGTTCCGCATACCCGCATGGGCCTCGAGGCCTTCCTGGACTGGGAAAACCGGCAGCCGGCGCGCCACGAGTTCTACCGCGGCGAGATATTCGCGATGGTGGGCGCGCGCCGGGTGCACGGCATCGTGGCGGGCAATGTCTTCGCGGCCTTGAAGTCACGCCTAAAGGGCAAACCCTGCATGGCCTTCATCGAAAACATGAAGCTGCGCGTGGCCGACGACGCGCTGTTTTACCCCGACGTATTCGTCACCCGCGATGCGCGCGACCTGCGCACCGAGATGGTGTTCGAGCATCCGACGCTGATCGTCGAGGTGCTGTCCGAGGGCACCCAGGCCTTCGACCGTGGCGCCAAGTTCGCGGCCTATCGCAGTCTGGCCAGCCTGCGCGAGTACCTGCTGATCGACCCTGACCTGCGTACGGTGGAGCTGTTCCGCCGCAATGCGGCCGGCCTGTTCGAACTGCACGACCACACCGGCCTGGACACGTTGGAACTGGCCAGCCTGCGGCTTGCACTGCCGCAGGCCGAACTGTTCGAGGGGCTGGACGAGGCGGCCGCGGCAGCCCCGGACTGATCGGCGCGCGCGGCCGTGCGCGTGCCGTTGCGGCGCGGCGGCCGGGTTCAGCGACAGGACGAGGGCAGGTATTGCTTGCTCAGCGTGCTGCCCGAGGGCACCTTGCAGGTCCACACGATGGAACCCGCGGTGGTGGCAGGCGAAAGCGCCAGCTTGGCCGAGGCGCCGATGGCAGTGTTGGCCTTGGGGCCGCCGTAGGTGATGGTGATGGCACCGCCGTTGACGTCGACCTGGGAGACGTAATTGCCCGCAATCGACGTGTCCTTGGCCAGCCCGGCGGAGGCGTTGTTGCCGGGGAAGGTGCCGTGGCTGGAGACGAAGTCCCACACTGCCGCCTTGGCTCCGTCCGACAGCGACAGGCCCTCGCTGACCTGGGCGCGGATCACGTAGTCCTGGTAGGCGGGGATGGCGATGGCCGCCAGGATGGCGATGATGGCCACCACGATCATCAGCTCGATCAGGGTGAAGCCTCGGTTGCGGACGGCAGGTGCGGGCGTGCGCATGGGTGGAATCCCCCGTGGAGTCACGGTGAACCGCCAGCAGGAACCGCGCCAACAATGGTCACACTGTGACGTGCATCACAGGTTGGCGCTGCGCGCCGGCCGGGATGACATCAGACATGGGGTGCGCCGGCCGGGATGACGTCAGGAGAGAGAGGTCGTGCGGGAGGACGCCAAAAGAAGGAGCGGGCCGGGATGACGTCATAAAGAAGCGCGGTGGCCATAGCTTTCTTGCTGTCATCCCCGCGGAAGCGGGGATCCAGTCGCACCTGTGAGGCGCAGGTATTTGCGGGATGCCCGTCTGGATCCCGGCTCGGCGCTGCGCGCCGTCCGGGGTGACAGTGCCCGGAAAACTTGCGCCGGCGGCGGACGTGCTCAGCCGGTCTGCTGCCGGCGCGTGTGGGTTTCCAGCAGCGCGCCGAAGCGGCGGCGCAGGGCGGCCTCGATGCCGGCGGCATCCAGCCCGGCCTCGGCCAGGAGCTGTTCGCGGCTGGCGTGCTCCAGGAAACGGTCGGGCAGGCCGAGCTGCAGCAGCGGCAGGGCCAGGCCCTGGGCATGCAGCCACTCGCCCACGGCGCTGCCGGCGCCGCCGGCGACGACCTGGTCCTCGAGGCTGACGAAGCCCTCGTGGCTGCGCGCCAGTTCGGCCAGCAGCGCGGTGTCCAGCGGCTTGACGAAGCGCATGTCCACCAGCGTGAGGTCGAACGCCTCGGCCACCCTGCCGGCCGCGGCCAGCGGCGCGCCGAAGGCCAGCAGGGCCAGTGCGCGGCCGCGCCGGCGCAGCACGGCCTTGCCCACGGGCGCGGTGGCGAGATCCTGGCCCGCGGCGACGCCGGTGCCGACGCCGCGCGGATAGCGCACCAGCGCCGGGCCGCCGAGGTGGAAGCCGGTGGACAGCAGCAGCCGGCATTCGCGCTCGTCGCTGGGTGCCATGATGGTGAGGTTGGGCACGGCGCGCGCGTAGCTGAAATCGAAGCTGCCGGCGTGGGTGGGGCCGTCGGGGCCGACCACGCCGGCGCGGTCGATGGCGAACAGCACCGGCAGGTTCTGCAGCGCCACGTCGTGCACGAGCTGGTCGTAGGCGCGCTGCAGAAAAGTGGAGTAGATGGCCACCACCGGGCGGGCGCCTTCGCAGGCCATGCCGGCGGCCAGCGTCACCGCGTGCTGCTCGGCGATGCCCACATCGAAGTAGCGCTGCGGGAACTCCCTGGAGAAGCGCACCAGCCCGGAGCCCTCGCGCATGGCGGGGGTGATGCCCATCAGCCGCGCGTCGGCGGCGGCCATGTCGCACAGCCAGTCGCTGAACACGTCGGTGTAGGTGGCCTTGCCGGGCGCCTTGGGCTGCACGCCGCGCGCCGGGTCGAACGGGCCCACCGCGTGGTATTCGATCTGCGCCTGCTCGGCGGGCGCGTAGCCCTTGCCCTTGGTGGTGATGACGTGCAGCAGCTGCGGTCCCGGCAGCGTGCGCACGGTGCGTAGCGAGTGCAGGAGCTGCGGCAGGTCGTGGCCGTCGATGGGACCGCTGTAGTGGAAGCCCAGCTCCTCGAACAGCGTGGAGGGCATGAACATACCCTTGGCGTGCTCCTCCCAGCGCTTGACGAAGCGCGCCATCAGGCCGCGCCGCGACATCGCGCGCTTGGCGCGTTCGCGCAGTGCGTTGAGTCGCCGGCTCACCAGCAGCCGTGCCAGCATGCGCGTGAGGCCGCCGACGTTCTCGCTGATGGACATGCCGTTGTCGTTGAGCACCACCAGCAGGTCGGGCTCGGCGTCGCCGCCGTGGTTGAGCGCCTCGTAGGCCATGCCCGCGGTCATGGCGCCGTCGCCGATCACCGCCACGATCTTGCGCGCGTCGCCCTTGCGCTGCGCCGCCAGCGCCATGCCCAGCGCGGCGGAGACGGAGGTGGAGGAGTGGCCCACGCCGAAGGCGTCGTAGGGGCTCTCGTCGCGGCGCGGGAAGGGCGCCAGGCCGTCCTTCTGCTTAATGCTGGTGATGCGCGCGGCGCGGCCGGTGAGGATCTTGTGCGGATAACCCTGATGGCCGACGTCCCACACCAGCCGGTCCTCGGGCGTGTCGAACAGGTAGTGCAGCGCCACCGTCAGCTCGACCACGCCGAGGTTAGCGCCGAAGTGTCCGCCCGAACTCGCCACCGAGGCGATCAGGAACCGCCGCAGCTCGTCGGCCACCGCCGGCAGCTCGGTTTCGGGCATGCGGCGCAAGTCGGCGGGCGCGGCGATGCGCGCGAGATGCGGGTAGAGGCTGGCGTCCATCGGGCTGCCATTGTCGAACCCTGCGCCGGCAGCGGCAAGTCGATGCGCCGGCGCCGGGCGCGGTCCTTCAGCCTTGGTCCTGCTGCCGGCTCTGCCGCCACTGGCGCAGCGCATCGCGCAGGATCAGCGTCTGTTTCTCGAAGCGCCGGCAGGCGCGGCAGGTGAGGATGTGCGCGCGCACGGCCAGCCGCTCGCCGAGGGAGAGCGTGCGGTCCTCGCGGGCCAGCAGCAGCCCGCTGATGTCGCGACAGCTGTTGGGGATCTTCATCGTGATGCGGCTACGAACCAGTTCAGTTGCAGGCACTCGCGCAGGCGCAGGCGCGCGCGGTGCAGCAGGATCCACAGGTTGGTCGGCGCGATGGCCAGTTCCTGACAGATGGCGGCGCTGTCGATCTCCAGCCACTCGCGCATGAGGAACACGCGGCCCTGCCTGCCGGGCAGGCGCTCCATGCACGCCTCGAGCACGGCGAAGAACTGCTCGCGCTGCAGTTCGCTGCAGGGGTCGGCCCATTTCTCCGGGAGTTCGCGGAAATGACCGTCGCGCCGGTACAGCTCCCCGTCGAGCGCCTCGCCGTCGTCGTCGTCCGCGGCGACCGTGGTCTCGCGCGCGTGCAGGCGCAACTGGTCCAGCAGCTTGTGCTTGAGGATGCCGATGATCCAGGTCTTCACCTGTGCGCCGCCGCGGAAGCCGGCGGCGCCCTGCAGCGCGGCCAGCACCGTTTCGGAGACGGCGTCCTCGGCCCAGGCCTCGTTGCGCAGTTGCAGCCGTGCCAGGCGCAGCAGGGTGGGCCGCAGGGGTTCGATCTGGCGGGCCAGGGCGTCGGCGTCGAGGACGGGCTGCGGCGGGCGGTTCATCACGCAGGATCTCGGCGTCGGTGGTAAATGGCGTGCGGGGGTGTAAGGAATCGGGGCCTGGCGCGACCAAGCCCCGGCGACGCATTGTTTCACCAAGTGCCGAGCCTATCCACGGCGCTCCAGGGCGTTCCTGGAGATCGACCCTTCGACCAACCTTTTCTCCGCGAGGACATCGTCATGAACAAACAGCATCTTCTGAGCATCGCCGCCGCTTCCCTGATCGCCGCCGGCGCGCTGGCCACGGCACCCGCCGCGCATGCCGAGACCATGGGCAAGTGTTTCGGCATCGCCACCGCGCACCACAACGACTGCGCGGGCCTGTCGGGGCTGCATTCGTGCAAGGGCCAGAGCCCCAACAACTACAACCCGGGCGATTTCCGCGTGGTGCCCACCGGCACCTGCGAAAAGCTGGGCGGCCTGAACATGGTGCAGGCCCAGGCGATCCTGAAGAATCCCGCCGAGGTCAAGGCCTTCGAGGCCAGGATGGCGGCCAAGGCCAAGGCCAAGGGCTGAGCACTGCGGGCACGGCACGCGCGCCGCCGCGGCGCGGCGCGCGTCACCGGAGGATCGGACCATGGACCATGCGCACGCGGCGCGCGCCGGCATCGGCCTGCGCCAGCCGCACTACCGCGCTTTCGGCGAACGACGGCCGGCTACCGGTTTCGTCGAAGTGCACTCGGAAAATTTCTTCAACCCGCATGACGCCGCCGCGCAGGTGCTGGCGGCGGTGCGCGCGGAGTACGCCGTCAGCCTGCACGGCGTCGGCCTGGCGCTGGGCTCGGCCTGCGGGCTGGACGACACCCACCTCGGCAGGCTGGCCGCGCTGGTGGCGCGCGTCGATCCGGTGCGCGTGTCCGACCACGCCTGCTTCGCGCGGGCGCCCGATGCAGGCGGCGCCGTGGTGCACGCCAACGACCTGCTGCCGGTGGCCTTCACGCAGGCGACGCTGGCGGTGTTCGAGGCCCACGTGCAGCAGGTGCAGGAACGTCTGCGGCGGCCGATCCTGGTCGAGAACCTCAGCAGTTACCTGGATTTCGCCGAGCGCGATTTCAGCGAGCCGCAGTTCTTCGCCGAACTGACGCGGCGCAGCGGTTGCGGCCTGCTGCTGGATGTCAACAACCTGATGGTCAACGCCCTCAACGCCGGCGCCGACGATCCGCCGGCCAGCGTCTGCGCCTGGCTGGACGAGCTGGCGCAGTGTGCGCCGCGCGCGTGCATCGGCGAGATCCATCTGGCCGGGCACAGCCGCCAGCACGGGCTGGTGATCGACGACCATTCCAGCGTGGTGTCGGTACCGGTGTGGCAGGCCTATGCGCATGCGCTGCGCCGGTTCGGGCCGCAGCCGACGCTGATCGAGTGGGATACCGCGTTGCCGGAACTCGACGTGCTGCTGGGCGAGGCGGCACAGGCGCAGCGCCTGCTCGACGCCGAGGCGGCCGCGCGCGCGGCGGAGCGTGCGGCATGAGCGGCGCGGCGCCGGCGATCGCGCGCGAGGCACAGCGCCAGCAGGCGCTGCTGCAGGCGCTGTTCGCGCCGCGCCCCGGCGATGTGCCGCCGGCCGCGCTGGGCGTGGCGCAGCGCGGCGCGCGCTGGGACGCGGGCCTGGCGGCCTATCGCGCGAACGGCCTCGAACACGCGCGCATCGCGCTGCGCGCACAGTTTCCGACCGTGCTGGCGATGCTGGGCGAGGCCGCCTTCGACGCCGTGGCGACGCGCTACTGGTACGCGCATCCCCCGCGCGTGGGCGATCTGGCGCACGTCGGCGGCGCGTTTCCCGAGTGCCTGCAGGCGCAGGCGGATCTGGCCGCGTGGCCGTGGCTGGGCGACAGCGCGCGGCTGGATCGGGCGCGCTGGCAGGTGCTGTTCGCGGCACCCGCGCGGCTCGCCGAGGCGGATCTGCAGCGGCTGGCGGCGGAGGATCCCGACCGGCTGCGGGTGGTGCTCGCCGCGGGCACCTGCCTGCTCGAGTCGCGCTGGCCGGTGTACACGCTGTGGCGGCTGCATCAGGCGCCGCAGCCGGACACCGAAGCGCTGCGCGAAGCCCTGCACCAGCCCGGCGAGCCGGTGTGGGTGTGGCGCGAGGCGCTGCGGCCGCAGTGCCGCGCGCTGCCGCGCGCCGAGGCGGACTGGCTGCGCGCGCTGCGCGCCGGCCCGCTGGGCGCGGCACTGCAGGGGGCCGCCGAGGATTTCGACGTATCGGCGTGGCTGCAGCAGGCGGTCGCGCACGGCTGGATCGATCGTGTCGAAGCAATGTCCGGCACCGCGGGCGCCGCCCCCGTTCTTTGAGGAGTCCATCGATGACCGCAACGACCGCAGCCTCATTCCCGTCACGCGTACTCGCGGCCGGCCGGCGCGGCGGGCAATGGCTGGAGCGCGCGCTCGTGTGGCTGCAGGGCCCGGCGCTGCTGGCCGCGCGCTGCTACGTGGCCTGGGTGTTCTTCGTCTCGGGGCTGCAGAGCCGGCGCGACTGGTCGTCCACGCTGTGGCTGTACGCCAACTGCTTCCAGGTGCCGCTGCTGCCGCCGGCCGTGGCCGCGGTGGCCGGCACCGCCGGCGAGATCGTGCTGCCGCTGCTGCTGGCGCTGGGGTTGTTCGGGCGCTTCGGCGCGCTGGGCCTGTTCGTGGTCAACGCAGTGGCGCTGCTGTCCTACCTGCACACGCGGCAGGTGGCGCTGGGCGCCATCGGCGCGCACCTCGATCCGGCGATGATGTTCCACTTCATCTGGGGTCTGCTGGCGCTGGCGGTGGCGCTGTGGGGGCCGGGGCGCTGGTCGGTGGATGCGCTGCGGGCGCGCCGCCGCGCGGAATAGCGCTTGACCTCGCTAGTGCCTTATTCCGGCGGATGCTGACCCAGACGCAGCAACGTGATCGCGGCATCGAGTCGGCGGCGCAGCACCGTCACCTCGAAGAACGCTACGACACCCAAGGCATAGCCCGCACCGGCGATGATTCCGATCAGCAGAGCATCGTGCTGTCCGAGCACGCCGAGGAAAACGCCCACGGCGAACATCCCAATGAAGCCCAACCACAGCGACAGCGCATTATTCCTGGGACGGTCGAGGACTTGGAGCGCCTTGGCGCGCGTCTCCACATCCTTGGCGATGCGGCGTCCGTCGATTTCTTCAACGATGCTCATGGCATTGCTCGCTGTGTAATCGCCAGGCCGCTGTCGTGGTCTCAGCTCGGCCGCCGCTTCTTCGGCAGATGCCCGACCAGGAACTCCATCTGGTCGGCCAGGATGTTGCGGTTGGACAGAATCAGGTGCTCGACCCAACTGGGCCGGTAGGGCACCGCCAGCAGCGGCATGTGCGCCTGCTGCGGCGTGCGGTTGCCCTTGCGCAGGTTGCAGGCGACGCAGGCGGTGACCACGTTTTCCCAGGCGTCGCGGCCGCCGCGCGAGGTGGGCACGACGTGGTCGCGGGTCAACTCGCCGCGCAGGCCGCGGCTGCCGCAGTACAGGCAGAGGTGGCGGTCGCGTGCGAACAGCGCGGCGTTGGTGAGCGCCGGTGCCGGGTCCAGCGCGTGGCTGCGGCAGTGCCCGGTGCTGGCCACGATGGGATGCAGTTCCAGGACGCTCTGCCGCCCGCTGGCGCGGTTGGTGCCGCCGCGCACGGTGAGGCAGGGCGTGCCCACGGTCCACGCCACCGCCTCGCGCACATACAGGCACACGGCATCCTGCCAGCTGATCCAGTCGAGGATGCGCCCGCCGGCGTCGAGCGCCAGCACACGCGTGCTTGCGTGCGGGCCGGGAACCTCGGCGCGCAGGTCGATGACCTCGTGCATGCCTTCCTCCGTCGGATTGCCGAAGGCGGCGACGGTCCGTCCGCGCCGCCCGCACCGCAGCATAAGCGAAGCGCATGGCAAACCGGTAATGCGGACATGCCGCACGGGGCGCCACGGTTGCGCCGGGGTTCACCGTGTCCGGCGGAGCAGGCGGCGTTCGGCGGCGGCGGCGATCAGCAGCAGGAACACCACGGCATAGATGTTGGCCGTGCCCAGCACGTCGCCCTTGTTGCCGGTGAAACCGGCGCCGTAGGGCCCGCCCATGCCCTCGGCGGTGCTCCACAGCACCAGGCTGTACAGAACGCCCAGCGGCATCGCCAGATCGACCAGCACGCCGGTGAGCAGGGACAGCGCCAGCGCGCTTTCGGCCAGCGCGGCGAACAGGGCGAAGTTCTCCACGCCGACGCGCTGGATGAGGTGCAGCACGAAGCCGATGTAGACCGCGATCCAGTGCGGTTGCCCGGCGATGGAGCCCGCCAGATAGGTGCCGGCACCGTGCAGGAACGCCGGCTGCCATTTCCAGTACGCATCGAAGGCCCACAGCAGCCCGAACAGGACGCGCGCGAGGACGAACTTCCATTCCGCCGGCGCCTCCACCGGGCCGTGCCGGAACGCCGCCAGCGGCCGCCAGCCGTGCGTCAGCAGCACCAGTGCGAAGGCCAGCGCATAGGCGATGGCGGTGCCGGGATCGGTGGCGCCGGCGGTGTAGGGGCCGCCCAGGCCGCCGATCGTGCTCCACAGCCACAGGTTGTAGACCAGCCCCACCCAGGCCAGGCGGTGCAGTTGCCAGCCGCTCAGCAGCGAGAACGCCAGCAGCAGCTCCAGCGCCACGCTGGCGTACACGACGGCGCCGACGCCGATGCCGCCGACCAGCGCCGCCATGGCGTGGCCGTAAGCCGCCAGCCAGGCCGGCTGCCCGGGCACCCAGTCGGCGGCCATCATGTGCAGGAATCCCGCGCGGTAGACGGGGTCCAGATGCAGCACGACGTTGACCAGGCAGACCGCACCGAACAGCAGGCGCGCGAGGCCCAGCGCCCATTCGATGCGGCTGCGCGTATCCAGTCCCCACGACCACGACGGTGTTTTCATGGCTGCTCTGACCGCGGTCGGGCGCTTGCGTTCACTTACCGATCGGTAAGCCGCGCGTGGCGATCAGCGCAGCGGCTGCACCATCTTGATGAGATCGGTCTGGTAGCCGGCGCGCTCGTACAGGGCGCGCGCGCGCGCGTTGCCCGGGAACACGTTGAGGGTCAGTGCGGCGGCGCCGTGCTCGCGCGCCCAGGCGGCGGCATAGTCCAGCAGCGCGCGGCCGATGCCCTGGCCTTCGCGCGCGGCGAGAATGGCCAGGTCGGAAACGTGCACGGTGGCCTTGCCGCTGAGCATGTCGTTGCCTTTCAGCAGGTGCAGGAAGGCCGCCGGCTCGCCGTCGGCGTCCTCGGCGATGAACATGTAGCTGCCCGGCGGCTCGTCGCGCAGATGCCGCCGCAGATCGGCGCGCAGGTGGGCGAGCGCCTCGCCGCGCTTGCGCCAGGGCGGTAGATCGAAGGCCAGCAGCCGTTCGGCCAGGCCGAGGATGAAGCCTTCGTCGCCGGCTTCGGCCAGACGGAAATGCAGCTCCGGGGCGTTCTCGCTCATGGCAGTGCTGTCGGGTGGCGGCAGTCTGTCGTGGCCGTCTTTTTAGCCCAAAGCCGCGCGTGCCGGAAAGGCCCGGTGTGCCGGGCCCGGCGCCCGGGTCAGCCGAACAGCGCCTCCGGCAGGTCCATCAGGCTGGCGGCGCCGGCGCGCAGCATGGCCGCATGCGCCGCGGCGCGCGGCAGGATGCGCTGGAAATAGAAGCGCGCGGTCAGCCGCTTGGCCTGCCTGAAGTCGGCGCTGCGCGGGCCCGCTTCGGCGGCGGCCACGCTGCACGCCCAGCACCAGGCCAGCGTGACATAGCCGCTGTAGTACAGGTAATCCACCGCGGCGGCGCCCAGTTCCTCGGGGTTGCCGGCGGCGGCCACGCCGACGCGCTGGGTGATCTCGCCCCACTGCTGCGCCAGCCCGGCGAGCGGACCGACGAACTCGGCCAGCGCGGCATCACCGGCATGCTGCCGGCAGAACGCACCGATGCGTTCCAGGAACACTTGCAGCCCGGCGCCCTGCAGCTGGAACACCTTGCGCCCCAGCAGGTCGAGCGCCTGGATCTGCGTGGTGCCTTCGTAGATGGTGGTGATGCGCGCGTCGCGCGCGAACTGCTCCAGGCCCCACTCGGCGATGTAGCCATGCCCGCCCAGCACCTGCATGGCGTGGTAGGTGCATTCGTTGGCCAGCTCGGTCAGCATGCCCTTGCAGATGGGGATCAGGAACGACAGCTCCTGTTCGGCGTGTTCGCGCACGGCGGCATCGTCGCTGCGCAGATGGGTGTCGCCCAGCAGCGCGGCGTGCAGCACCAGCACGCGGCCGGCTTCGGCGATCGCCTTCTGCGTCAGCAGCATGCGGCGCACGTCGGGGTGCACGATGATCGGATCGGCCGGCTGGTGCGGAAACTTGGGGCCCGACAGCGCGCGCATCTGCAGGCGTTCGCGCGCGTAGGCTAGGCTGTTCTGGTAGGCGCGCTCGATCAGCCCCAGGCCCTGGATGCCCACCGCCAGGCGCGCCGCGTTCATCATGGTGAACATGGCCATCAGGCCCTTGTGTGGCTGGCCGACCAGGTAGCCCTCGGCGCCGTCGAAGTTCATCACGCAGGTGGTCGAGCCCTTGATGCCCATCTTGTGCTCGATCGAGCCGCAGGCCACGCCGTTGCGCGCACCGACCGTGCCGTCGCGGGCGACCTTGAACTTCGGCACCACGAACATCGAAATGCCTCTGGTGCCGGCCGGGGCGTCGGGCAGGCGCGCCAGCACCAGGTGCACGATGTTCTCGCTGAGGTCGTGCTCGCCGCCGGTGATGAAGATCTTGGTGCCGCTGATGCGGTAGCTGCCGTCGGCGGCCGGTTCGGCGCGCGTCTTCAGCAGACCGAGGTCGGTGCCGCAGTGCGGCTCGGTCAGGCACATGGTGCCGGTCCAGCGGCCGGCGACGATAGGCTTGAGGAACACCTCGCGCTGCCATTCCTCGCCGTGCTGCAGCAATGCTTCGGTGGCGCCGGACGAGAGCAGCGGGTAATTGCTCCAGGCCAGGTTGGCCGAATCCAGCATTTCCTTGACCAGCGCCCCCACCGTTTCGGGCAGGTCCTGGCCGCCGTAGCGTTCCGGCGCGGTCAGGCCGGGCCAGCCGCCGGCGACGAACTGGTCGTTGGCCTCCTTGAAGCCCTTGGGCGTGGTGACGCTGGCGGTGGCCTGGTCGTAGCGGCAGCCTTCGGCGTCGCCGTCCTGGTTGAGCGGGGCCAGCACCTGCTCGCACAGGCGCGCGGCCTCCTCCAGCACGGCATCGATGACTTCACGGCCCAGCGCTTCGCCGCGCGGCAGCGCCCGCAGCCGGCGCTCGCCGTCCAGCACATCGTAGAGCGCGAAGCGCATGTCCTCGAGCGGGGCGGCGTAACGGGTCATGGGTGGGGATTCTCGCGGTGGGAGGTCAGCGCCAGGCGCCGGGCAGGCCGGGCACGGGGGAGAGGTAGCCGTGGTGCGCGATGCGGAAGCGGCGCTGGTCGCCGGCGGTGGGCCCTGCCTGCACGCTGCCGGCCAGGCTGTAGGCGATGTTGCCGCTGCGGTCGGCGGCCAGGGCCGCGCGGGCCGATGCGCCGGGGACGAGGGTCAGCTCGACCACATCCGAGCTGGTTTCGGCGATGTCCAGATCGATCGGCTTCTGCAGGCGTCCGGCCGGCTGCGCACCCACGGTCAGCGCCAGGTCCACGGCGCTGAAGCGCAGGCTGCGCAGGGCGTAGTTCTGCAGGCGCAGGATGACGCGCCAGCGGCCATCGGGCAGGGCACGGATCTCCTGCACCGATGCCGCCGGCGGAAACACCGGGCGGGTCGGTGCGCAGGCGGCCAGCAGCAGCACGCCGGCCAGCAGCAGGAGCACACGTCTCATGCGGAACCTCGAACGAACGTTTGAATCATACTGCGGAGTATGGTGGCGCCCGCAAGCCGTCGCGCGGGCAGGCGCGGGCCTTTCCTTTGCCCCGGTGATGGTTACAATAACGGGCTTTTCCACGCCGCAAGCCCGATCCCGGGACACGGTGCCAATCGGGAGTGTCGTCATCCATGGTCAAGATCCGTCTGACGCGCGGCGGCGCCAAGGGCCGTCCGTTCTATCACGTGGTGGTGACCGATTCGCGCAACAAGCGCGACGGCCGCAGCATCGAGCGCGTGGGGTTCTTCAACCCCATGGCCACCGGCGGCGAGCAGCGCCTGCAGCTGGATGTCGCCAAGGTGCAGGGCTGGGTGGCCAAGGGCGCGCAGCTGTCGGAGAAGGTGCGCGTGCTGGTCAAGGAAGCATCGCGCAGCGCCGCCTGAGGCGATCCGTTTGGATGCGGCGCGCTGGGTGACGGTGGGCCGCCTGGTCGGACTGCACGGCGTGCGCGGCGGGCTGAAGCTGCGGTCCTTCACCGAACCTGCCGAACACATCTTCGCGTACGCGCCCTGGCGGGTGGTGCTCGCGGAGCGCCGCCTCGACCTGTCGCAGGCGCCGCGGCGCACGCCGGGTCGCGCCCTGCTGGCGCAGTTGCCTGGCATCGAGGACCGCGAGGCTGCCGCGGGCTGGATCGGCGCCGAGATCCGGGTGCCGCGCGCGGCGCTGCCGGAGCTGCCGCAGGGGCAGTGGTACTGGGCCGATCTCGAGGGTCTGGAAGTGATCAACCTCGAGCGCGTTGCGCTGGGGCGCGTCAGCCACGTGCTGGCCACCGGCGCCAACGATGTGCTGGTGGTGCGGGACGGTGCGCGCGAGCGGCTGCTGCCGTTCGTGCCCGGGCAGTGGGTGCGCGAGGTGGATCTCGCCGGCGGCCGCATCGTGGTGGACTGGGATCCCGGATTCTGAGCGCGGGGCGGAAACATGCGGATCGACATCGTCACGCTGTTTCCCGAGTTCATGCAGCAGTGCGCGGCGGTGGGCGTGGTCGGTCGCGCCCAGGCGCGCGGACTGCTCGAGGTGGCCACCTGGAACCCGCGCGATTTCACCTCCGACCCCTACCGCCGCGTCGACGAGCGCCCCTACGGCGGCGGCCCGGGCATGGTGATGCTGATCGATCCGCTGCGTGATGCCATTGCTGCCGCGCGGGCCGCGGCGCAGCCGCCTGCGCGCGTGGTGTACCTCAGCCCGCAGGGCACGCGCCTGACCCAGGACCACGTGGCGCGGCTGGCCGCGCTGCCGCGCCTGCTGCTGCTGTGCGGGCGCTACGAAGGGGTGGACGAGCGCCTGCTGGCGCATGCCGTGGACGAGGAGATTTCGCTGGGCGATTTCGTGCTTTCCGGCGGCGAGCTGGCCGCCGCCGCGCTGCTCGACGCGGTGGGGCGGCTGCAGCCGGGTGCGCTGAACAGCCTGGAGTCGGCGGCGCAGGATTCCTTCGCCGCCGGCCTGCTGGACTGCCCGCACTACACCCGTCCCGAACGCCATGTGCTGGGCGAGGTTCCCGCCGTGCTGCTGTCCGGCGACCACGCCGCCATCCGCCGCTGGCGGCTGAAGCAGGCGCTGGGCCGCACCTGGCAGCGGCGCCCCGACCTGCTGCAGGGGCGGGTGCTGAGCGCCGAGGAGCGCGCCCTGCTCGAGGAATATGGCCGCGAACTGCGGGACGGGCTACACTAAACGGCTGCGCGATGCCTGCGACGGCTGCGCCACACCCACCGGAATCCCGTCATGAACAAGATCGTCGAGCAGTTCGAGAAGAGCCAGATGACGCGCGCCCTGCCGGGATTCGCCCCGGGCGATACCGTGGTGGTCAACGTCAAGGTGAAGGAAGGCAATCGCGAGCGCGTGCAGGCGTTCGAGGGCATCGTGATCGCCAAGCGCAACCGCGGGCTGCATTCGGCGTTCACCGTGCGCAAGATCTCGCACGGCACCGGCGTGGAGCGCGTGTTCCAGGCGCACAGCCCGGCCATCGAGTCGGTGCAGGTCAAGCGGCGCGGCAAGGTGCGCGGCGCCAAGCTGTACTTCCTGCGCGAGCTGGAAGGCAAGGCCGCGCGCATCAAGGAAGACGTCGCCGCGCGCGACTGAACCCGCGTGCCGGGCGCACGCTTCCCGCCACAGCACCGCAGAGAGGCCCGCACGCCGTGTGGGCCTTCGCGTTTCCGGGTCCGCAACGACTGCCGCGCCCCGCGGGCCGTGCGTCCCCGCCGGCCGCCGCGCCGCATTCAGACTTCCAGGCGTTCGGGTTCGTGCTGGAAGTTGCCCTGCACGTAGCCGATGCCGGCACCGAACAGCAGCGAGACGCTGCTGACGTCCTCCACCCATTCGGCCACCGTCTGCTTGCCGCGTGCCTGCGCCTGCTGCGCCAGTTCGCGCACGCGCTTCTGGTTTTCGGCGTTGCGCGCCAGGTCGTTGACGAAGCTGCGGTCGATCTTCAGGAACTCGGCATCGACGTGGTCGAGCAACTGGAACGAGTTCAGTCCGACGCCGAACCGCTCCAGCGCCACGCGGCAGCCCAGCTCGCGCAACTGCTGCGCGAAGCGCTTCGCCGGCTTCAGGTTGGTGACCACTTCGTTTTCCTGGAACTCGATGATCAGGCGCCCGCCGGCCACACCGCTCTCGCGCAGCTTCTCGCCCATCCACTCGGCCAGCTTCGCGTCGAGCATGCTGGGCGTGGAGAGCTTGACGAAGAACGACTGTTCCGAGAATCCCGGCGAGGCCAGCAGGCGGATCGCTTCGCGCAGTACCCAGCGGTCGATGGCCGGCAGCAGTCCGTGACGCGCCGCCACCGGCATGAACACGCCCGGCAGCACCAGGCCCTGCGCGCCGTCCATGCGCAGCAGCAGTTCGCTGAGCGCACCCTCGCTGCCGTTGAGGGCGATGACCTGCTGGTGGTAGAGCACGAAGCGTCCGTGCGCCAGCGCGTCGCGCAGCAGGTTGTGCCAGCGCTGGTCCTTTTCGGCGATGGCACGCTCCTGGGCGGCCGGATCGTGCAGTGCGAAGCGGTTGCCGCCCTCGCCCTGTGCGTTGCGCAGCATGTTGCCCGCCTGGTCGAGCACGGCGGCGGTGTTGGCGTTCTTCTCGCCCATCAGGCTGCCGCCGATGCTGATGGTGACCGCCAGCGAATGGCTGCCCAGGTCGAGGATGGCGCCGCTCACGGCCTGCGCCAGCGCGCTGCACAGCACCTGTACCGATTCGTGCGGGCGCGCGCGCAGCAGCAGCGCGAAGGCATGGTCGGAGAAACGCGCGGCGGCGTCGTTGAGCCCCAGCGCGCCGCGCAGGCGGTCGACCAGCGCGCACAGCAGGGCGTCGACATTGCTGACGCCGATACGCTCGACCACGCTGTTGAAGTGATCCGGCTCGACCAGCAGCACCGCCTGGTCGTTGCGGCCGCGGCCGGCCTCGGTGACCGCTTCGCCCAGCAGGTCGATGAAATGGCTGCGGTTGAACAGGCCGGTGACCGGATCGCGCTGCAGCTGCTCGATCAGCCCCTCGTCCGCCTGCTCGCGGCGCGCCACGATCTGCAGGCAGGGTTCGCCCTCGAAGGCGGCCTGCGAGAACTCCAGGAGCGCTTCGAAGACGCTGCCATCGGCCCGCTTGAGGTGCGCCTCCAGCCGCGCCGGCGGCGGTTCGCCGCGGGCCAGCCGCTTGAGCAGGCCGCGGAAATCCTCGGCGTCATGGTTGGCCACCAGATCCAGCAGGGTCTGGCCCTCGATCTCGTCGAACGACTCGAAACCCAGCATGTCCAGGTAGGCCTGGTTGGCGCGCACGTGCATGCCTTCATGCACGTAGGCGATGGGATCGCGCGAGGAATCCAGCAGCGCGTCGCAGCGCCGGTTCGCCTCGCGCAGCGCCGCTTCCAGCCGGCGCACCGCGCGGCGCGCGCCCAGCGCCTCGAATTCCTGCAGCACGGCGCCGCGCAGATGCTCGCTGTTGCCGGCCAGCGCCACACCGCGCGCGCCGGCCAGGGCGGCCTGCACCAGCGCCGCGGCGTCGACGTGCTCGAGCAGCGCCAGCAGGGCGATGTCGCGCGCGCTGGCGCCGATCAGCCGCGCCACCTCGGCGAGGGACAGATCGCGCGCGGCGGGCGCGGCCAGCACCAGATCCGGCCCCAGACTGTCGAGCGCGGCCAGGAACTCGGCTTCGTTGGCGGCGCGCGCCGGGCGCACCGCGATGCCGCTGTTGCGCAGATGGCTGATGATGCGTTCGGCCAGCTCGAGCTGGTCGGTGACGAAAAGGATCTTGATGACGGTGTCCTGCTTCATGCGCGCGTCGGTCCTACGGGGTGCCCGGCGGCCGGCCGCGGGCGTCTGCGCTTTTACAGCAAGCCCCGCGGCATTGCCACGCCGGCCGCGCGGCGGAAACGGAACGTGACATGCGCCTCACGCCGGTACCAGGGGCGTCTTTGCCGGTGCGCCGGCTTCTTCGCGTACCAGGCGCGGCACCAGATAGCCGGGCAGCCGTCGGCGCAGTTCGGCGTGCAGGGCGAGCGCGGTGTCGTCGTCCACCTCGAAATGCAGCGTGCCCCGCACGCGGTCAAGCTGGTGCAGGTAGTAAGGCAGCACACCGAGATCGAACAGCCGCGCGCCGAGCGCGGCCAGCGTGCCGGCGTCGTCGTTGACGCCCTTCAGCAGCACGGCCTGGTTGAGCAGCCGCACGCCGGCATGCCGCAGCCGCGCGCAGGCGGCGGCGACGCTGTCGTCCAGTTCGCGCGGATGGTTGGCGTGCAGCACCAGTGCGACAGGCCAGGGCAGGCCGGACAGCCACCGGCACAGCTCCGCGTCGACGCGCTCGGGCAGCACCACCGGCAGGCGAGTATGGATGCGCAGACGGCGCAGTTGCGGGAAGTCGCGCAGTGCCTCGTCCAGTTCGGCCAGCTTGGCCGTGGCCAGGGACAGCGGGTCGCCGCCGGAAAGGATCAGCTCGTCGATCTCCGGGTGCGCGCGCAGCCACGCCAGTGCCGCCTGCCAGCGACCCGCGGCGGCGGTCTCGTCGGCGTAGGGAAAGTGCCGGCGGAAGCAGTACCGGCAATGCACCGCGCAGGCGCCGCTGGCGATCAGCAGCGCGCGGCCGCGATATTTGTGGATCACCCCGGGAGCGGCGCGCGCCGCGGCGTCGCCCACCGCATCGCGCGCGGCGGCGGGGTCCGCGCATTCGGCCAGTTGCGGCAGCACCTGCAGCAGCAGCGGATCGCGGGCGTCGCCCCTGCGCATGCGCGCCACGAATCCGCGCGGCACGCGCAGCGGGAAACCGGCGTCCGCCTGCGGCAGATGCGGCGCCAGGTGGGCGAGGTCCAGCAGCTGCAGCAGTTCGCCGGCATCGGTGATGGCCTCGCGCCACAACGCCTGCCAGCGCGGCTGCGGCTCGGCGGCGCTTGCCGCTATCATGGATGGTTCCGGTCGTCGGACTGATCCGGCGTTCTGGCCCCATTCTACCTTTGGCCGCCCGCCGCGGCCGCACGCTCCGGAGCATCCATGGCGACCTATGGCCTCAACGACGTCAAGAACGGCCTGAAGATCATCCTCGATGGCGAGCCGTACACCATCGTCGAGGCCGAGTTCATCAAGCCGGGCAAGGGCCAGGCGTTCACCCGCATCCGCATCCGCAACCTGCGCAGCGGCCGCGTCACCGAGAAGACCCTCAAGGCCAACGAATCCGTCGAAGGCGCCGACGTGGTCGATACCGACATGCAGTACCTCTACAGCGACGGCGAGTTCTGGCACTTCATGCAGCCGGACACCTTCGAGCAGCACACTGCCGACAAGGCCCAGGTGGGCGATGCCGCGCAGTGGCTGAAGGGCGAGGAGACCTGCATCGTCACCCTGTGGAACGGCGCGCCGCTGGTGGTGACGCCGCCCAACTTCGTCGAGCTGAAGGTGGTCGAGACCGATCCCGGGCTGCGCGGCGACACCTCCGGCGGCGGCGGCAAGCCGGCCAAGCTGGAGACCGGCGCAGTGGTGCGCGTGCCGCTGTTCGTCAACCAGGACGAGATCATCCGCGTCGATACACGCTCCGGCGAGTACGTGGGCCGCGTGAAGTGACGCGTCGGCGCGCGAACGCAGTTCGCGCCTTGGCCGGCGCGTCATCCCCGCGCAAGCGGGGATCCAGTGGGACGCGGCGCGCGAACGCGCATCGCGCCTTGGCCGGCGCGTCCGTCTTGCAAAGGACTCGCCTGGATCCCGGATCGACGCCGCGCGCCGCCCGGGATGACGGGAACGAGACATGCCGTGCGCCGCCCGGGATGACGCCGCTGCCGTGGGTGCCTTCGCCGTGAACGCGGCGGCTGCCCCCATCGACCTGCTGCTCTGTGCGCGCTGGGTGGTGCCGGTGGTGCCGCACGGCGCGGTGCTGCAGGACCATGCCGTGGCCGTGCATGGCGGCGCCATCGTGGCGTTGCTGCCGCAGGCGGATGCGCTGGCGCGCTTCGTGCCGGCGCAGCGGGTGGACCTGGGCGAACACGTGCTGCTGCCCGGGCTGGTCAACGCACACACGCACAACCCGATGACGCTGCTGCGCGGGCTGGCCGACGACCTGCCGCTGATGACCTGGCTGCGCGAGCACATCTGGCCGGTGGAGGCGCGGGTGATCGGCCCCGAGTTCGTGCGCGACGGCATCGAACTGGCCATCGCCGAGATGCTGCGCGGCGGCACCACCTGCGCCAACGAGAACTATTATTTCCCGGACGTGGCCGCGGCCACCTACCGTGCCCAGGGCTTCCGTGCCGTGGTGGGCCTGCCGGTGATCGAATTTCCCAGCGCCTGGGCGCGCGACGCCGACGAGTACTTCACGCGCGCATGCGAGGTGGCCGACGCGCTGCGAGGCGATGGACTGGTGGGTGCGGCTTTCGCGCCGCACGCGCCCTACACGGTCAGCGATGCCAGCTTCGCGCGCGTGCGCATGCTCGCCGACCAGCTCGATCTGCCGGTACACCTGCACCTGCACGAAACCGCGCAGGAAATCGGTGACTCGCTGCGCGATCATGGTGTGCGCCCGCTGGCGCGGCTGGCCGGCATGGGCCTGCTCAACGACCGTCTGATCGCGGTGCACATGACCCAGCTCACCGAGGCCGAGATCGCGCAGTGCGCGCAGGCCGGCGCGTCGGTGGTGCACTGCCCCGAGTCCAACCTCAAGCTGGCCTCCGGCTTCTGCCCGGCCGAAGCGCTGCGGCGCGCCGGTGTGAACCTGGCCCTGGGCACCGACGGCTGCGCCAGCAACAACGACCTGGACATGTTCGGCGAGATGCGTACCGCGGCGCTGCTGGCCAAGGCGGTGGCGCAGGACGCCAGTGCCCTGGATGCGGCCAGCGCGCTGCATGCCGCCACGCTGGGCGGCGCGCGCGCCCTGGGACTGGACGCGCGGATCGGCTCGATCGAGCCGGGCAAGCGCGCCGATCTCGTCGCCGTGCGCATGGACAGCGTGGAAACGCAGCCGCTGTACAACCTGGTTTCGCAACTGGTGTACGCCACCCCGCGCGGGCAAGTGAGCGAGGTCTGGATCGACGGCCGCGCGCTGCTGCGCGAGGGCCGGTTCACGGTGCTCGACCACACCGCCGTGCTGCAGCGTGCGCGGCAGTGGCGGCAGCGCATCGCGTCGTTGTGAGGGGCAGTGCCATGGGTGAACCGCAGAACCACGCCGATCCCGCCGAGCTGCGGAAGTTCGCCGCGCTCGCGGCGCGCTGGTGGGATGCCGCCGGCGAAACCCGCCCGCTGCACGACCTCAATCCGGTGCGCGTGCAATGGATCGCGCAGCAGGTGCCGCTGCGCGGCGCGCGCGTGCTGGACGCCGGCTGCGGCGGCGGCCTGCTGTCCGAAGCGCTGGCGGCGCGCGGCGCGCGCGTCACCGGCATCGACCTGGCGCCGGAACTGATCGAGGTGGCGAGGCTGCACCTGCACGAGTCGTCGCTGGCAGTGGACTACCGGGTGCAGAGCGCCGCGGAGCTCGCCCGCGGCGAGCCGGCGGCCTTCGATGCCGTGTGCTGCATGGAGCTGCTCGAACACGTGCCCGAGCCGGCGGCGCTGGTGCGGGCGCTGGCCGAGGCGCTGCGTCCCGGCGGCGCGCTGGTTCTCTCCACGCTCAATCGCACGCCGCAGGCATTCGCCGGCGCCATCCTCGGCGCCGAATATCTGTTGCGCCTGCTGCCGCGCGGGACGCATCGCTACGCGCGCTTCATCCGTCCCAGCGAACTGGCCGCGCTGCTGCGCGCCGCCGGTCTGCAACTGGCCGCGCTGGCCGGCATCGGCTACGAGCCTTTCACCCGGCGTGCCTGGATCGGCACGCGGGTGGACATCAACTATCTGGCGCTGGCGCGCAAGCCGGAATGACGGGGCACGCGACGCGGGACGCGGCGGTGCTGTTCGATCTGGACGGCACGCTGCTGGACAGCGCGCCCGATCTGGCCGCCGCGCTGGCGCGCTACACCCGTGCGCAGGGGGTGCCGATGCCGGCCTATGCACGGGTGCGTGCGGCGGTCAGTGCCGGCGGCAGCGCCATCCTGCGCACCGCCTGGCCGGATGCGCCGCCCGCGCGCATCGCCGCACTGCTGCCGGGCTATCTCGAGATCTACGCCGGCATGCTGGCCGAGCACTCGCGGCTGTTCCCCGGCATCGAGCCGCTGCTGCGCGCGCTCGAGACCGCCCGGCGGCCCTGGGGCATCGTCACCGACAAGGTCACCGCGCTGACGCGACCGCTGCTGCTGCGCCTGCCCGCACTGCAGCGGGCCGGCGTGGTGGTGTGCGGCGATACGCTGCCGCACCGCAAGCCCGCCCCCGAGCCGCTGCTGTACGCCTGCGAACGGCTCGGTGCGGCGCCGGCGCGCAGTGTGTATGTCGGCGACGACCACCGCGACATCGATGCCGCGCGCGCGGCGGGCATGCGCAGCATCGCCGTAGGCTGGGGCTACGGCGGTGACGGCGAGGATCCCGCGGCCTGGGCGGCGGACGCACTGGTGCACGATGCCGCAGCCCTGGCCCGGGCGCTGGACCTCGCGCATGGATGAGACGGCCGGCAGCTTCGTGCAGGCGTGGCGGCAGGCACGGCCGCTGCGCGGCCTGGCGCTGCGTTTCCTGCCGGCGCACGAGCTCGCCGTGCCCTGCTGGCTGGCGCTGCAGGACCAGCTGCTGCAGTCCCTGTACGGCATCGGGGCGCCCCAGGTGGCACTGGCCAAGCTGGCCTGGTGGGCCGAGGAACTGGCACGGTTGGCAGGCGGGGGGGCGCGGCACCCGCTCGCCATCGCGCTGTCCGCCGACGCGCGTATCGCACGCGTGCCGGCCGCATTGTGGCCCCAGGCCGGCACCGCGCTGCTGGCTGCGGCGGAAGCTCCGGCCAGCCGCGATTTCACCGCCCAGTGCGAGGAGGCCGAATCGGTGTTCGCCGCCCTGGCCGGCATCGAATGCGCGCTGGTGTTCGGTGCGCGGGCCGATGCGACGCGTACGCGCGCCGTGCTGGCGCGGCAGGCGCTGCTGTGCGCGCTGCTGCAGACCCCGCAGCGCGGCGCAGGCGGGCCGCTGCCGCTGCCGCTGGGCGCGCTGGCGCGGCATGCGCTTTCGCGCGAGCGCCTGGCGGATGCCGGCGCCGGGGCCCGCGTGGCCCTGGCCGAGCATGGCGGGCTGCTGGCGCAGTCCCTGCGTCAGTCGCTGCGCCAGCCCGGTCCGCTGCTGGCCCTGCGCGCCGCCGAAGCGGCCCACGATATCCGTGCGCTGCGCCGCGCCGCGCGCGCCGAACGGCCGCTGGCGGTACTGTATGCACGGCGGCAGGCACTGGGGCCGGTCGACGCTTGGCGCTGCTGGCGGCTGCAGCGCGCGGTATCGCGCGCCGGTGCGGGCGGGCCTTGACGCCGGTTCGACCGCGCCCCACCTGACGTCCATGGTCCCGCATGACCGACCCCGAGGATTCCGATGGCCTTCGACCACCCCGCGACGCGCGCCATGCCCGACGTCGCCGGCGAGCCGACCCCGGCGGTCGGCAGCCGCCTGGAGCGCGTGGGCATGCAGCAGGTCGAGGCGCTGCTGCGGCTGGTTCTCGCCGACGGCAGCGTGCGCGAAGTACCGGCGCGCGTGGACGCGTTCGTCGACCTGGCTGCCCCAGAGGCGCGCGGCATCCACATGTCGCGCCTGTACCGGCAGGTGGACGCACTGCTGTCCGCGGAACCGCTCGGCCCGGCCGCGCTGCAGCGTCTGCTGCGGGGCTTCCTGGCTTCGCACGAGGGGCTCTCGCAGCGTGCCTTCGTGCGCGTGCACTGCGAGCTGCCGCTGCGACGGCGCGCGCTGGTCAGTTCCAACAGCGGCATCCGCCACTATCCGCTGGCGCTGGCGGGCAGCTGCACGCGCGGCGGCGCGATGCGCCTGGAACTGGGCCTGTCCCTGACTTATTCCTCCACCTGCCCCTGCTCGGCGGCGCTGGCGCGGCAGCTGGTGCAGCAGCGTTTCGCGCGCGATTTCCCCGCCGCCGTGCCGGACCGGGCCGCCGTGCACGCCTGGCTGGGCAGCGAGCAGGGGATCGCAGCCACGCCGCACAGCCAGCGCAGCCGCGCCGATCTGCGCCTGCGGCTGCAGGCCGGCGTGGACGCCTGGCCCATCGAGACGCTCATCGATCGCGGCGAGCGCGCGTTGGGCACGCCGGTGCAGACCGCGGTGAAACGCGAGGACGAGCAGGCCTTCGCGCACCTCAACGGCGGCAACCTGATGTTCTGCGAGGACGCCGCGCGACGCCTGCGGCAGATGCTCGCGGCCCAGCCCGGCATCGACGATTTCTGGCTGCGCGTGGCGCATTTCGAGAGCCTGCATCCGCATGACGCAGTGGCGGTGGCCTGCAAGGGCGTGCCCGGCGGCTACGATGCGGACGTGCAGCCGCTGACCTGATCAGGCCGCCGGTACCGGAATCCGCACCTGCACCACGCCGGGATCCCCGGCCACCGGCGTGAGACTCCCGTCGTGACCGCGTGCCAGCGCCAGCATGGCCTGGTTGTCGCCGGCGACGTGGCTCCACAGCTCGTTCAGATCGTTGGCGCGAGCGAATGCCAGCAACTGCTGCAGCAGCCGCCGGCCCAGACCGCGGCCGGCGTGGCTGCGTTCGACCAGCAGCGCGAACTCGGCGCTCCGGCAGACCGGATCGGCGAACATGCGGCCGACGCCGTGCAGTTCGCCCGCACCGGCCGCGGCGCTGCCGGCGATGACCCAGGCCTGTTCGTGCACTCCGTCCGGCGTGCACAGCCGCAGCGCCGCGCCTGGCGGCAACTCGCGCACGCTGTAGAGGAAGCGGCGGCGGATCTCGACGGGGGTCAGCCGGGCGAACAGGCGCTGCAGTGCCGCCTCGTCACGCGCGCCGATCGGGCGCAGCCACAGTCCCGCGTGCACGCCGCCCAGCGCACGGGCGGCGGCATCGGTCACGGTGGCGCTGCGGGCGAAGCGCTGCGCCGCGTGCGGTGGCGGACGCGCGTGACGGGAGGCCGGTGGCTGCACTCGTTCCATGATTCGGATTGTGCGACGCAACAAAACATTTGTATACGCCCGCGTACGGGCAGGTTGTCGCGGGTTTACGCGCCGCCAAATCCGGCGAGGGACGGCCGCTGCGCGACGCTGTGCGATCATGCGCCGATGCCGGCCGCGCCGCGACTGATCCTGGCTTCCCGCTCGCCGCGGCGGCGCGAACTGCTGGCGCGGCTGGGTTGCCGCTTCGAGATCGTCGATCCCGAGGTGGCGGAAGTGCGTGCCCCCGGCGAGACGGCCGTCGACTATGTGCAGCGCGTGGCTGCGGCCAAGGCCGAGGCGGGATGGATCGTGCTGGGCGCGGACGCCGCGCTGCGGGTGCTGGGCGCCGATACCGAGGTGGTGCTGCGGGGCGAGGTGTTCGGCATGCCCGCCGATGCCGCAGCCGCGCGCGCCATGCTGCGGCGCCTGTCCGGGCGCGAGCACGAGGTGCTTTCGGCGGTATGCCTGCGCGGCGCAACCGGGGCCCGCACCGCGCTGGTGACCAGCACGGTGCGGTTCGAACGGATCGACGACGCGCTGCTGGAAGCGTACGTCGCCAGCGGCGAGCCGTTCGGCAAGGCCGGCGGCTATGCCATCCAGGGCTACGCCGAGCGCTTCGTCATGCGGCTGTGCGGCAGCTATTCAGGTGTGATGGGGCTGCCGCTGGCGGCGACGGCGCGGCTGCTGGAGGAATCCGGCCTGCGCCTGCCGCCGCCGGCCTGAGCGCGGGCTGTGCGACGGTGCGCGGATGTGCTGCGCCGCGCATGACAGCCGCCGCGGGTGGCGGCTATAAAGCCGGCATGGATGCAGCAGGCGACCGGCATCGCGCGAGGTGGGCGTGAGCGAGGAAATCCTGATCAACGTCACCCCGCGCGAGACGCGCGTGGCCGTGGTCGAGAACGGCATGCTGCAGGAGGTGCACCTGGAGCGCGCCTCGCGGCGCGGCAACGTCGGACACATCTACAAGGGACGGGTGTCGCGGGTGATGCCGGGCATGCAGGCGGCATTCGTCGAGATCGGGCTGGAACGCACCGCGTTCCTGCATGCCTCGGACATCGTGCGCGCACCACTGGCCGAGGGCGCCGAACCGGCGACGGGCAACGGCCACGCCATGCCGCCCATCGGCGAACTGCTGCGCGAGGGTCAGGAGATCGTGGTGCAGGTGGTCAAGGACGCCATCGGCAGCAAGGGCGCGCGCGTGTCGGCGCATCTGTCCATTCCGTCGCGCTACCTGGTGCTGCTGCCGCAGGCGCCCGGCACGCTGGGTGTATCGGCGCGCATCGAGGACGAGGTCGAGCGCGCGCGCCTGCGCGAGATGCTGGCGCGGCTGAACGGCAGCAGCGTTCCCGGCTACATCGTGCGCACCAACGCCGAGGGTGCCGGCGAGGCGGCGCTGGCCTTCGACCTCGCCTACCTGGGCAAGGTCTGGCGCGTGGTGCAGGAGAACATCGCCCGCGCGGCCACCGGCGAACGTGTCTACGAGGAGCTGTCACTGCCGTTGCGCGCGCTGCGCGACCTGATGCACGAGGACATCGAAAAAGTGCGCGTGGACTCGCGCGAAACGTACGAGCGGCTGGTGAGGTTCGTCGGCAAGTTCATGCCGGAGCTGGCCGGTCGCGTCGAGCTGTACACCGGCGAGCGCCCCATCTTCGACCTGTTCGGCGTCGAGGACGAGATGCAGCGCGCGCTGGAGAAAACCGTACCGCTGAAATCCGGCGGCTACCTGGTGATCGACCAGACCGAAGCAATGACCACCATCGACGTCAACACCGGCGGCTACCTGGGCGCGCGCAACCTCGAGGACACCGCGTTCCGCACCAACCTCGAGGCCGCGCAGGCGGCGGCGCGGCAGCTGCGCCTGCGCAACCTGGGAGGCATCATCATCATCGACTTCATCGACATGCAGGACGCCGAGCACCGCCGCCAGGTGCTGCGCCAGCTGGAGAAGTCGCTCGCCGGCGACTACGCCAAGACCACCGTGTACGAGATGAGCCCGCTGGGGCTGGTGGAGATGACGCGCAAGCGCACCACCGAGTCGCTGGCGCGGCAATTGTGCGAACCCTGCCCGGCCTGCGCCGGGCGCGGCGTGCTGAAGACCGCGGAGACGGTCACCTACGAGATCTTCCGCGAGATCACCCGTGCCGTGCGCCAGTTCGAGGCGCAGCAGCTGCTGGTGCTGGCCGCGCCGCGGGTGGTGCAGCGCATCCTGGAGGAGGAAACCGCGGCGGTGGCCGAGCTGGAGCAGTTCACGCGCAAGAGCATCCGCTTCCAGCCCGAGGAGCACTACACCCAGGAGCAGTTCGATGTCGTGCTGCTGTGAGTGCGGCCGATGGCGCTGAAGCCGCACCCCCGGCGCGCGTTGCGGCGGCTGCGTTTCTGGCTGGGCGCGCTGCTGGCCGGCGTGATCATCGCGCTGGCCGCGGCGATGGCGCTGGGACAGATCCTGCTGCCGCTGGCGGCGCGTGATCCGCAGCGCGTGGCCGCGCTGCTGTCGCGCGAGCTGGGCCGGCCGGTGTCCTTCGCCCGCATGCAGGGCGTGTGGCGGCCGGGCGGACCGGAGCTGACGCTCACCGATCTGACCCTGGGCGCACGCGCCGGCGGGCGTGCGCTGCATCTGGCGCAGGCGCGCCTGCGTTTCAGCTTCGGCCGGCTGTTCTGGCCCGACCGGCACTGGATCGAGCTGTCGGCCAGCGGCCTGGACCTGGCCATCCGCCGGGATGCCGGCGGGCGCTGGCACATCGCCGGGTTCGGCGGCGCCGGCCCGGGCGCGGGCCAGGGCCTGTATTCGCTGCCGGTGGATCTCAAGCTCACCGGCCTGGACATCGAGATCCAGCCGGGACCGGCGCAGCCGCGCTACCGCCTGCGGGCCGACGCGGTGCTGATCTCCGACCGCGACGATGCCCTGCGATTCGGCGCCTACCTGCGGCGTGCTGGCATGCGCCGCGACCTGCGTGTGGCCGGCCGCTTCCGTGCCGACGGCAGTGACGGCACGCTGTACCTGTCGCTGCCGCGCTCCGATCTCGGCCTGCTGGCACGCGATGTGCTGGCCGGCGGCTATGCGCTGACCCGCGGCGAGGGCAGCGTGCAGGCGTGGCTGCACTGGCGCGACGGCCGGCTGCAGTCGCTGCGGGCCGGCGTGGATCTCGACGACCTGGCACTGAGCGGGCCGGATGGCCGCGCTGCGCAGTTGCGGCGGCTGGCCGGCACGCTCGCAGCCTGGCACGAGGGTGCGCAGTGGCGCCTGGCGTGGAGCCAGGATCCCGCGGCGCGCGGCGAGGCGCCGGGCCGGGCCTGGGCGGTGCTGGCGCGGCGGCCGGGCGGGCTGTGGCTGCGCGCGCAGGCGCAGGCGCTGGAGCTGACGCCGCTGGCGCCGCTGGCCGGCCTGCTGCCGCAGGCGCCGCCGGCGCTGTCGCGGTGGCTGGGTATGGCCGCGCTGCACGGGCGCATCGAGCATGCCGACCTGCGCTGGTACGGCGCCGGCGCCTACAGTTTCGTGGCCGCGGTGCGGCGGCTGGGCTGGGCGCCCAGCGCGCGGCTGCCCGGCATCGACAGTCTCGATTTCACCGCGTTGGGCGATCACGGTGCGATCGCGCTGCAGTTGCCGCGCCAGCCGCTGGTTTTCCGCGACCCGCACGTGTTCCGCACGCCGCTGGCGCTGGACGCGCTCTCCGCTACGCTGGTGGCGCGCCCGGTGCCGCGGGGCTGGCAGGTGGGCATCGGCGCGCTGGAGTTCGCGGCGCCGCACTATGCCGGCAGCGTCGGCGGCAGCGTGCTGCTGCTTCCCGGCCAGCCGCGCCCGGTGCTGGATCTGTACGCGGCGGTGACGCGCGCCGATCTGACCGCCGCGAAGCTGTTCTGGCCGATCAACATCCTGCATCCCAGGGTGGTGGAATGGCTCGACCGCGCACTGGTCTCCGGCACGGTGCGCGACGGCCGCGTGGTGTTCCGCGGCGACCTGCGCGACTGGCCTTTCCGCGACGACCAGGGCGAATTCCAGGCGCTGGCGCGCTTCGACGACGCCAGCCTCGCGTTCAATCCGCACTGGCCCGCCGCCACCGGAGTGGAAGGCACGGCGCTGTTCGAGAACACCGGGCTGACCGTGCGTGCCCACGCCGGACAGATGCTGGGGGTCCCGGTGCACAGCGCGGTGGCGCGCATCAGCGACCTCGGCAATGCCGAACTGGTGCTGGCCGCCGCCGGCGAGGACGCGGCAGCGCCGCTGCTGGCATGGGTGCGTCAGACGCCCATCAGCGACGCCTTCCGCGAGGCGATCCGGCCGCTGGCGGTCAGCGGCCGTGCCGGCTGGAGCTTCACCCTGGTGCTGCCGGTCAAGGACGTGCATGCATTCGTCCTCGATGGTCGGGGCGCGCTGCACAACGTCGGCGTCAGGGCGCCGGACTGGAAGCTCGAGGTCTCCGGCATCGATGGCACGCTGCACTTCGGTCGTGGCGGCATCCGCGCGGCGGGGCTCAGCGCCCGCTTCCGCGGCACACCGGGCACGCTGGCGCTGGCCGCGGGTGCCGACACCGGGCAGCCGCAGCGGTTGTTCCAGGCCAGCCTGCAGGGCACGTTCGCGGCCGCACCGCTGCTGGCCGATGTGCCCGCGCTGGCGCCCTGGGTGCCGCGCCTGAGCGGTCGCGCGCCGATGACGCTCGGCATCGAGGTGGACCGCGGCAGCGGTGCGCAGCCGGCCACGCGCACCCTGAGCGTGCAGTCCGATCTGGCCGGCATGCGTGTCGATCTGCCGGCGCCTCTGGACAAGCCGGCCGCGCAGGCACTGCCGCTGACGCTGCACATCGGCCTGCCGTTTGCCGGAGGCACGCTCGAAGGCCGCCTGGGCGGCAGCGGTACGCCTCTGCTGAGTGTGCGTGGACGGCTGCCCGACGGGCCGGCCGGGCGCGCGCTGGCGCTCGGCCTCGGACTGAGTGATGCGCCGCCGCCGCCGCCGCCGGCCGGAGCCGCCGGGGGGCTGGCACTGGCCGGCAGCACGCCCAGGCTGGATGTTTCCGGCTGGGCCACGATCGGCGCGGGCAACAACAGTACGGGTGCACGCTGGCCGCTATCGGGCAGCGTGGAGACCGGCGAGGGGCTGCTGTTCGGACGCGCGTTCAAGAACCTGCATCTGACGCTGGCCAGCGACGCGCAGGGGCTCGAAGTGGCCGCTGCCGCACCGGCACTGGCGGGCACCGTGCGCCTGCCGCCGGACTTCCGCCGCGCAGGCATCAGCGCCCGGCTGCAACGGCTGTACTGGCCGGCCGAAGGGGGCAGCACCCAGTCCGGCACACCCGCGGCACCGGCGCCGATGACGACGGTGGATCCGGCCGCGCTGCCGCCCCTGCATCTGACGGTGGACGATTTCCATCTCGGCGCCGCACAGTTCGGTGCCGCCCAGTTCGAGAGCGTGCCGATCGCCGACGGCATGCGCATCGAGCGGCTCAGCTCGCACTCGCCCAACGTCAGCATGAGCGCACAGGGCACCTGGACCGGCAACGCGCAGCGCAACCACACGCGGATGGTGATCGACTTCCGTGCCGCCGATCTCGGCCGCATGCTCGAGGCGCTGGGCTACCAGAATCTGGTGGCCGGCGGGCGCACCGTCGCGCATATCGACGCCAGCTGGCCGGGCGCGCCTTCGGCGTTCGCACTGGATGCGCTGGACGGCACGCTCAGCCTCGACGTTTCCGGCGGGCGCATCCTGGAGGTCAAGCCCGGCGCCGGGCGCCTGCTGGGGCTGTTCTCGATCACCGAGCTGCCGCGGCGGCTGGTTTTCGATTTCGGCGACGTGTTCCGCAAGGGTTTCGCATTCGATTCGATCAAGGGCCATTTCACGCTGGGCGACGGCAGCGCGGTGACGCACGACCTCGAGATCCGCGGCCCCGCCGCGGACATCAAGGTCGACGGGCGCACCGGCCTGCGCGCGCACGACTACGACCAGACCGTCAGCGTGTATCCCAAGGTGGGCAGCACGCTGCCGGTGATCGGCGCGGTGGCCGGCGGCCCGGTGGGCGCGGCGGCGGGGCTGGCGCTGCAGGGCCTGCTGGGCTCCGGGCTCTCGCAGGCCAGCGGCACCACGTACAAGGTCACCGGCAGCTGGGACAAGCCGGTGGTCGTCAAGCTCGACCAGGACCGGGCACGGCCCGCGCGCGCGTCCTCGTCGCGGGGCTGAGAACCCCACGGGGACTTGCGCGTCGCGGCTGGCGTCCCTACGTTGCGGGTTCCATTCCCACCGGCGCCCGTGCGCAGCTCCATGGATCCGATCTTCGCTCTGGCCGAACAGCGCCTGCTGGCACCGGGTGCACTGGACGCTGCTTCCCTCGAGCGCGTGTTCGCGCGGCTGACGGGGCCGCAGGTGGACGCCGCCGACCTGTACTTCCAGCACTCGCGCAGCGAGAGCTGGATGCTGGAGGACGGCATCGTCAAGGACGGCCAGCACAGCATCGAGCAAGGCGTGGGCGTACGCGCCATCAGCGGCGAGAAGACCGGCTTCGCCTACTCCGACGATATCGTGCTGCCGCAACTGCTGGCCGCGGCCGAGGCCGCGCGGGCCATCGCGCGCAGTGGCGGAGGCGCGGGCATGCCGCTGGCACTGTGCGCGCCGCGCCGGCTGTATCCGGCCATCGATCCGATCGAAAGCATCGACACCGAACGCAAGCTGGTCGTGCTGCGCGAGCTGGACGCCTATTGCCGTGCGCGGGATCCGCGCATCAAGCAGGTGATCGTCAGCATCGCCGCCGGGCTCGATACCATCCTGATCGCCGCCAGCGACGGCACCCTGGCCGCCGATGTGCGCCCGCTGGTGCGGCTCAACGTGCAGGTGATCGCCGAGTCCGGCGGCCGCCGCGAGCAGGGCTATGCCGGCGGCGGCGGGCGGCATTCGCTGCAAGACCTGCTGGCCGGCGAGCGTCCGCGCCGGCTGGCCGACGAAGCCGTGCGCAGCGCGCTGGTCAACCTCGAGGCCGTCCCGGCGCCGGCCGGCAGCATGACCGTGGTGCTGGGTCCGGGCTGGCCGGGAGTGATGCTGCACGAGGCGGTGGGCCACGGCCTGGAAGGTGACTTCAACCGCAAGGGCACTTCGGCCTTCAGCGCCCGCATGGGCCAGCGCGTGGCGGCCAAAGGCGTCACCGTGGTCGACGACGGCACGCTGCCGGGACGGCGCGGTTCGCTGAGCGTGGACGACGAAGGCACCCCCACGCATTGCACGACCCTGATCGAGGACGGCGTGCTGGTCGGCTACATGCAGGACAAGCTCAACGCGCGCCTGATGGGCATGACACCCACCGGCAACGGCCGCCGCGAATCCTTCGCACACCTGCCGATGCCGCGCATGACCAACACCTACATGCGCGCCGGCCCGCACAGCCGCGAGGAGATCATCCGCTCGGTGAAGAAGGGCCTGTACGCGGCCAACTTCGGCGGCGGCCAGGTGGACATCACCAGCGGCAAGTTCGTGTTCTCGGCCAGCGAGGCCTACCTGATCGAGGACGGTCGCATCACCGCGCCGGTCAAGGGCGCCACGCTGATCGGCAACGGCCCCGAAGCGATGACGCGCATCGACATGATCGGCGACGACCTGGCGCTGGACGAGGGCGTGGGCGTGTGCGGCAAGGACGGCCAGAGCGTGCCGGTGGGGGTGGGTCAGCCGACGCTGCGCATCGTAGGCATGACGGTGGGCGGAACCGCCGGTTGAACCGGTCCGGCGCAGCGATTGCGTTTTCGTAAGCAATGCGCTCGTCAGTTGGCAGCAACGTGCAGGAACCAGTCCGGGCCCGTCCCGGTCTGTGCAGGATCGCCGCGGTCCGGCAGCGACTGCGATTGCGCCGGCTGCGCCCCGGAGTTACCGCCCTACCAGCCAAAGGATGGACCGATGAAGCCCAGTTCTCCGTCCGGCGCCCTGATCGCGGCGCTGGCGTTCTCCCTTGCAGCCTCTCCCGCGGTCCTGGCGCGGACGGCCGCGGTGCCGCAGCAGGCACTGATCCGCTACCCCAGCCTGCACGGCGACACCATCGTGTTCGAAGCCGGCGGCGCCATCTGGAAAGTGGGCGTGCAGGGCGGCGAGGCGGTGCGTCTGACCGCCGATTCCGGGCACGACTCGCACCCGCTGATCTCGCCCGACGGCAAGTGGGTGGCCTTCACCGGCTGGTATCGCGGCAACACGGACGTGTACGTGGTCCCGATCGGCGGCGGTGCGGTCCGGCAGTTGACCTGGCGTTCGATCAACGTGCCATTCAACGGCAGGATCATGACCGTGCCGGACAATGTGGTGGTGGGCTGGACACCGGACAGCCGGGACGTGGTGTTCCTGTCGCGGCGCGACAGCTTCAATCCGCAGATCGAGAAAGCCTTCGTGGTGCCGGTCACCGGCGGCCTGCCCACCGCGCTGCCGATGCCCTGGACGGGCCCGCTCTCGTTCAACGCCGGCGGTACCGAGGTGGCCTACGACAAGCTCGCGCGCGTGCTGCGGCCGTTCCGCCGCAAGCACTACTACGGCGGGCAGGCGGACAACATCTACACCTACGACCTGGCCAGTGGCGCCAGTACCCAGTTGACGCACTGGAAGGGCGAGGACGCCTGGCCGATGTGGTACGGCGACACGCTGTACTTCGCGTCCGACCGCGGCGCCAACGGTGTGCTCAACCTGTGGGAGAAGAACCTCAGGACCGGCGCCACGCGGCAGGTGACCGATTTCCCCACCTATGACATCGACTGGCCCAGCCTGGGCGACACCGGCATCGTGCTCTCCGACGGCGGACGGCTGTACGACTACAGCTTCGCCACCGGCAGGCTGACGCAGGTGCCGGTGCGGGTGCCGCTGGGCGGCTCGCGCGCCCTGCCGTACGAGTTCGCGGCGGCGAAGATGATCCGCAGTGCCGACGTGGCGCCGGACGGCAAGCTGGCGGTGTTCAGCGCGCGCGGTGCGCTGTTCACGGTGCCGGCCGAGTACGGGCACACCGCCGAGATCAGCCGGCGCGTGGCCAGCAACGACGGCGATCCGTCCTGGTCGCCCGACGGCAAGTGGATCGCTTACGTGCGCGACGACGGCATCGACAGCCAGGTGATGCTGCGCGCCGCCGACGGCCGCGGCAGGCCGCGCGCGCTGACGCGGGAGGGCGATCTCACCTACGCCGGTCCGCTGGTCTGGAGCCCCGACGGCCGCTGGCTCAGCTACACCGATTCGCGCCAGCGCCTGTGGGTGGTGGACGTGAAGACCGGCGCCCGCAAGGAGGTGGCCAGCGACCGGCAGCGCGTCATCGGCGCCTTCCAGGATGCGGCGTTCTCGCCGGACAGCCGCTGGCTGGCGTTCTCCAAGCATCTGCCCAACCACCTGCGTGCACTCTTCATCTACGGCCTCGCCGACGGCGCGCTGCACCAGGTGAGCCGCGGCGATTTCAACGATTCCGATCCGGTGTTTTCGCGGGACGGCAGGTATCTGTATTTCGTCTCCGCGCGGCTGGTGAATCCGGTGCTCTCCAGCTACAACTTCAGTGCCTCGGGCGTGGTGCCCGACGGCCTGTACGTGACCACCCTGCGGGCGGACACGCCGTCGCCCTTCGCCCCGCGCACGCAGCGGCCCACCGCGGCCGCGCCCAAGGCGCCCGCGCATGGCAAGGGCAAAAAAGCCAAGCCGCACAAGCCCGTGGTGAGGATCGACTTCGCCGGGCTGATCCAGCGCGCGGTGCAGGTGCCGGTACCGGCTGCCAACATCGCGCAGGTGGCCGAGGCCAAGGGCATCGTCTACTACGCCACGGTGCCGGTGCCGGTGCTGGGCGGCGCCATTCCCGGCCAGGTGCCCGAGCTGCGGGCCTACAGCCTCGCCAAGCGCAAGGCGTTGACGCTGGCGCAGGGTATCGGCGGCGGCTTCGCGCTGTCGGCCGACGGCTCGACGCTGCTGTACAGCCTGCACGGCAAGTGGGTGCTGCGCCCGGCGGTGTTCAACGCGCAGGCCAAGCCCAAGCCGCTCGACACCGCGCACATGCAGATGCGCGTGGTACCGCACGCCGAATGGGCCGAGATCTTCGACCAGGCCTGGCGCAACGTGCGCGACTACTTCGTCAACCCGGAACTGATCAAGGCGAAGTGGGCCGCCATCGGCGATCGCTACCGCGCGCTGCTGCCGCTGGTGCAGGACCGCGAGGATCTGAATTACATCATGGCCAACATGATCGGCTCGCTGGGCGAGAGCCACATGTACATCTTCGGCGGCGACATGGGCTGGAAGACGCCGCCGCAGCCCACCGCCGGCCTGGGCGCCGAGTTCGCGCTCGACGCCCGCGCCGGGCGCTACTACCTCAAGCGCATCTTCCACGGCGACAACACCGTGCCGGGCTACTACGCGCCGCTGGCGCAGCCGGGGCTGAAGGTGAAGCAGGGCGACTACGTGCTGGCCATCGACGGCAAGCCGCTGGCCGCTCCGACCAGTCCCTACGAACTGCTGCAAGGCGCCCTGGGCCAGAGCATCGCGCTGACCCTGGCCGCCACGCCCGGGGGCAAGCCCTGGACCATCATGGTCAAGCCGGTGGTCAACAGCGGCAAGCTGCACCTGCTGCACTGGATCAACAGCAACCGCCGCGAGGTGAGCAGGCTCTCGGGCGGCAAGATCGGCTACGTGTACCTGGACGACATGGAGGCCACCGGCCTGCACGAGTTCGTGCGCCAGTACTACAGCCAGCTCGACAAGCCCGGCCTGATCATCGACGACCGCTGGAACCTGGGCGGCTTCATCGACACCATCCTGTTCAACCAGCTGACGCAGAAAATGGTGGCGGCCTGGACCAACCGCCACGGTGCCCACCAGCAGAGCCCGGAGAACGCCTACCTCGGCCATCTGGCGGCGCTGATCAACCACGGTTCGGCCTCGGACGGCGACATCTTCGCCTACCGCTTCCAGCAGTACCGCCTGGGCCCCACCATCGGCTCGCGCACCTGGGGCGGCGTGCGCGGCTACGACAACACCTTCCGGTTGCTCGACGGCGGCATGCAGGTGGTCTCGGAGATCGCCATGTACGGCACCGACTCGCGGTGGAACGTGGAGAACATCGGCGTGGTGCCTTCGATTCCGGTACACGTGGATCCGGGCCTGCTGGCGCGCGCGCACCGTGACACCCAGATCGAGAAGGCCGTGGACGTGCTGCTGCAGGAGATCCGGCAGCACCCCGTGCAGGTACCCCCGGCGCCGCCGTGGATGCCTGCGTTTCCGCCGCAGCCCGCCTATCCGCCCTGCCCGGTACGCACCGGCACCTGCGGATAAGCTGGACGCGACCAGCCGGCGCGGGGCGCCCCTGCCATGCCTGGCGGGGGCTCCGCGGCGGGGCGCGGGTGATGGTGCGCAGCGGCATCACCTACACTGCGCGGATGTGTGCGCCGCACGCCATCCCGCCCCTGGAGTGAACATGATCCGCACCGACGCGCGCCTGCGCCTCGTCCGTCCCGCCGTCGCGTTGGCCCTGGCGCTGCTGGCTGCCGGCGCCCACGCCGCCCCGGCCGCCGCACCCGCGGCGTCCGCGCCGGCACCGCTCCCGCTGGCCCGGGTGCAGGCGCTGATCGACAGCGCCAGCCACGGCCTCGCGCAGGCGCAGTCGGTGTTCGCCGGCCCTGGCGGCCTCACCGGCGCGGTCGTCACCTACAAGAACGACCCCGGCGCGCCGCCCAGCGTGATCTGGGTCAACGACGATGCCAGTGCACTGCTGGTCGGCAAGCTGATCGGACCCAAGGGCGAGGATCTGGACCAGCAGGCCGCGCGGAAGATCGGTTTGCTGCTGTCCCCGGAAAAAGCCCTGGCCGCCGCCGCACAGCCCGCCACTGGAGCGATCCTCGAAGGCCGCAAGGGCCCGGTGCTGACGATGTTCATCGACCCCAACTGCATCTACTGCCACCTGCTCTACCAGCAGCTACAGCCGCTGCTGGCGCAAGGCAGGCTGCGCGCACGCTACGTGCTGGTGGCGGTGGTCAAGCAGTCCAGCTTCCGCAAAGCCGCCGCCATTCTCAGCGCGCGCGATCCGGCGGCGGCGCTGGCATTGGACCAGAAGAACTTCAACGCCCAGACCGAGGAGGGCGGGATCGAGCCCGATGCCGCACCCGACAAGACCGTGACCGATCGTATCCGCTCGAACAGCATGCTGATGGCCAAGGCGGGCGGCACCGGTACGCCCACGCTGCTCTACTGCAGCACGCGCGGCGGCGTGCGGATGCTGGGCGGCATGCCGCGCGACATGAACCAGCTTCTGGCCGAAATGGCCAGCGGGCCCGAGCCCGCCTGCGGCGGCTGACGGCGCGGCGACGCTAGTGTGCTGTCCCGCAAGTAACTTGATGAAGTCGCCAGCGGATTTTTGCGGCCGGCTAGTCGCGGCGACGGGTCATGGCGGGAGCCGCAGCGACGCCAGACGCGAAAAGACGCGGCGAATTCGTAAGATTATTTGCGGGACAGCGCACTAGAGCGTCACCAGCAGCGCCAGCACCAGCAGGATCAGCGTGTACTTCACCGCACGGAACGCGCGCGGCCGCGCGCGCTTCCATTGTCCCAGCCGCTGGTTGCAGCGGTTCAGCCGCGCGTACAGGCGGTTGATGGCGCCTACCGGCTCGCCCGGCACGTTCTCGGTGGCGGTGGCCTGGCCCATGAAACGGCTGACCGCGCGGTTGACCGCGCGCATCACGGGCGTATACAGCGGCCGCTCGACATCGCAGAACAGGATCACGCGCGCCTGGCCGCTGCGGTTCTCGGCCCAGTGCACGTAGGTTTCGTCGAACATGAAATCCTCGCCGTCGCGCCATACCAGTTCTTCGCCGTCGACCAGGATGCGGCAGTCCCGCGAATTGGGCGTGACCAGTCCCAGGTGGTAGCGCAGCGAGCCGGCGAAGGGATCGCGATGACGGTTGAGCCGGCCGCCCGGCGGCAGCAGCGCGAACATGGCCGCTTTCACCGAGGGAATGGCATCGACCAGCGCCACGGTGTGCGGGCACTGTGCCTGCGCCGAGGGCAGGGCATTGCCGTACCACTTCAGGTAATAGCGCTTCCAGCCCTGGCGGAAGAACGAATCGAAGCTGGCGTCGTTGCGGGCCGCGGCCTGGCGGATGGCACCCGCTTCGGCCAGTGCCAGCGCCTCGGCCCGGATGGTCTGCCAGTGCGCGCGCAGCCGGTCCAGTTCGGGAAAGCGGGTGCGGTCCACCACCGGCCGGGAGGGCACCCTGCTGAACGCGTACATCAGCAGGTTGTAGGGCGCGAACAGCGCCGAATGGTCCACCAGTTGGCGATCGAAGCGCAGGCGCTCGCGGCCGCGCAGATGCACCAGCAGCACCGCGCCGACGTAGGCGTACAGCAGCAGGAACCTGAGCGCGAAGGGGTCGAAGGTCATGGCGGCGGTCATAGCATGGCGTGCGGGATGGCGCCGCCGCGCAGGCCGCCGGATGCCGAGGGCGGCAGGTTGTCCGGTGCGGCGGCCCCGCCGGAGATGATGAAGGCCATGGCCTGGTCCACCGTCCAGTCGGTGGGGGTGACGTGGTCCAGCGGGACGATCTCGAGATAGCCCCCGGTGGGGTTGGGCGTGGTGGGCACGAACACCGCCACCATTTCGCGCCCGGTCTCCCGCTCGCGCAGCGTGCTGGTGACGAACCCGATCGCGCGCATGCCCGGCTGCGGAAACTCCACCAGCACCACGCGCTGCGTGCCGGCGGGTTTCTTCTGCATGATCGCCGTGAGCTTCTTGGTGCCGTCGTAGATGGTGCGCACCATGGGGATGCGCTCCATCAGCGCATCGAAGCGGTTGAGGATCTGCCGGCCCAGCACGCGGTTGGCCAGCCAGCCCACCAGGTACAGCAGCAGCAGCGTCGCCACCAGCGCCAGGATGCTGTTGACCCAGCCCTGCTCGAGGCGCGCCGCCCAGCCGGGCGCCACGCCGTGCAGCGCGCGCAGTGCGCCCTCGACCACCGGCGCGCCGATGCCCGCCAGCAGGCGCAGCACGAAGCCGAACACCGTCACCGTCACCCACAGCGGGATGATCGTCAGCAGGCCGGTGATGAGGTAGCGCTGGAGATGCAGGGGGCGCATGCGGGCGGGATCGGGTGGCCCGGCATTCTAGCCCCGCCTCAGCGTGCCGTTTTCAGTGCGCGCAGCCGCTGCTCGAAGAAGCGGTAGACGCCGGTATCGCTCATGGTGCGCGCATTGGCCAGTTCGCCCGCCTGCGTGGCATACAGCAGCCTGCCGTCGGGCGCGACGATCACCGCCGCCGGGATGCCGGTACGGATGGGGTCGTCGTAGTGCGCGGTGATGTCCAGGTTGCGGTCGAAGTTGCCCACGTCCACCTTAACCACGTTGAAGTGCTGCCGGATCAGCGCGGCGTTCCTGCCGGTCGACAGCGCCGTGGCCAGCGCGCGGCAGTCCGGGCACCAGTTGGCGCCGAAGAAAATCAGCACCGGCTTGTGGTCGTGCCGTGCCTCGGCAAAAGCGGCGCGCAGATCGGCTCTGGCGTCGGCTGCGGCATCGTATGGTCTTGCCGGTGCGCCGGCGAGGACGTGGCCGCCGGCCAGCGCGAACAGCGCCAGCAGCATCAGGGCGAGGCGTTTCATCGTTCGGGACTCCGGAGCGGCTGCATACGGCGACATGCTAGCGCAGCGCCCGCGGGCTCTGCGCACGGGGCGCACGCGGCAGTGCCAGCACCGTGATCTCCTCGCGGTCGTGGTAGAGCTGGCGCGCGCGCAGGGTGATGCCGGGCACCGAACGCCGCAGCAGTTCCAGGCACAGCGTTACCTCCTCGCGGCGCTTTTTCATCGGCAGCTTGAGGTTGAACAGCGCGCGCCGGCAGCGGCCCGCGGCCAGCCACCCGGCCACCAGCGCCGCGACCCGGCGCGGCTGCTCGACCATGTCGCAGACCAGCCAGTCCACCGGTCTCGCCGGGCGGTAGCGGAAGCCGTCGGCGCGCAGGTGTTTGACCAGGCCGGAGTCCAGCAGCGCCGGCTGCATCGGGCCGTTGTCCACGGCGGTGACGCGAATCGAGTGGCGCACCAGCTGCCAGGTCCAGCCGCCCGGCGCCGCGCCCAGGTCCACGGCGGACAGGCCGGGCCCGAGCCAGCGCGCGCGTTCGCCTTCGTCCATCAGCACCAGGAACGCTTCCTCCAGTTTCAGCGTGGAGCGGCTGGGTGCGGAGGACGGAAAGCGCAGGCGCGGAATGCCGCCGGGCCAGGGCGATGACGAGGCCGGTGCGGCGGCACACAGCCACGCGGCATCGCCGGCGGTCAGCAGCACATGCAGGATCGCGGTGGCGCCGGTATCGAGCACGCCCGCGCGGTCCAGCGCCGTGCGCAACGGCCTGTCCAGCGTGCGCGCCAGGCCCGCCAGCCTGCGTCCGGCGGGACTGTCGGCGGATTCCAGGCGCAGGTCCGCGAACCGCAGCGGCAGCGCGCGCAGCGCTTCCACCAGCGGGGTGACGCGATCGCGCGTCGGCAGTTCCTGCACGCGGCCATGCAGATCCCAGACCGTGCGCGCAAAGACCAGCCCGGACCAGCCGGTGGCGTTGTGCAGGGCGCGGCGGTCCCCGGCGTCGTGCAGTTCGAATCCGGCCAGGCCGCTGCCGGGCTCGGCGCGGGCGAAGCCGGCGACGCCCGCCGCGCCGGCACACGCCGCCAGCTCGCCGGCGGCCTCGCGCTCGAAACCGGCACGGCACAACACCACGCGACCGGCAACGGGCATGGGGGCTGTGGGGCTCATCCCGGTACCGCGGTCAATAGGTGACGCCGCCGCGCGCGGTGTAGGCGGCCAGCACTGCGCAGGCATCCTCGCGCTGCAGGTCGCGCTTGACGGCGATGCCGCGGCGTTCGAGTTCGCCGATCCAGTCGGGCGGCAGCGGCCCTTCGTCGAAGGCGGTCAGGCGCATCACGTCCTCGCTGCGCGCGCCGATCAGCAATTCGTCGATGCCCGCCCAGATCGTCGCTCCGTAGCACTGGCAGCAGGGCTGCGCGCTGCTGGCCAGGGTCACGCGCAGCCCGTCGCCGTTGAGCCGATAACGCGCCAGCCGTGTCTGCGCGGTCATCAATGCCATCATCTCGGCGTGCGCCGCCGAGCAGGTCATGGCCTCGACCCGGTTCACCCCGACGCCCAGCAGCCGTCCGTCGGCGGCGAACAGCGCCGCGCCGAAGGGCCCGCCAGTGCCGCGTTCGACATTCAGCCGCGACAGTTCGATGGCCAGCCGCATGCGTGCGGCATCGTCCGGATAACGATGCTGCTCCGGGCCCAGTTGCAGCAGCCAGGGCGGCAGGGTGAGGTGGACCTGGCCGTACAGCATCAGCGCGGCCCGGGCGCCGCCGGGGTGTCCGGCCGCGGCGCGCGCGGAGGGTACGGCATCGTCGGCTGGATTCTCATGGCATCCGCTGCGGCACCGGCGCGCCGATTGTGGCAGAAGGGTGTGGCACGGCTCAGGCGCGATGCGTCCAGGTGTCGCGCAGGGTGACGATGCGGTTGAACACGGGCTTGCCGGGCGCGTGCTGGTGGCGGTCGGCCACGAAGTAGCCCAGGCGCTCGAACTGGAAGCGCTCCTCGGCGGCGGCGGCGGCCAGCATGGGCTCGAGGAAACCGCGCACCACGCGGCAGGACAGCGGGTTGAGATGGTCGCGGTAGGTCTTGCCGTCGCTCTCGTCATCCGGGTCGGGCACGTCGAACAGGCGGTCGTACAGACGCACTTCGGCCGCGACCGCGTGTGCCGCGCTGACCCAGTGGATCGTGCCTTTGACCTTGCGCTCCGCGCCGGGCCGACCGGGCCGGCTGTCGGGATCGAGCGTGCCGCGCAGTCCGGTGACGCTGCCTGCACCGTCCTTCAGCACCTCGTCGCAGCGCACGATGCCCACGCCGCGCAGGCGCACCTCGCCGCCCGGCGCCAGGCGGTGGAAGCCCGGCAGCGGACGTTCCATGAAGTCCTCGCGCTCGATCCACAGGCGTGCCGAGAACGGCACCTGCCGCGTGCCGAACGCCGCATCCTTGGGATGATTGGCGAGGACCGGCGTTTCGCCGTGATCAGGGGGGAGATTGGTGATGACCAGCTGCAGCGGATCGAGTACCGCCATGCGCCGCGGCGCGCGCGCGTCGAGATCCTCGCGCACGCAGCCTTCGAGCACGCCGAGGTCGATCACGCTGTTCTGCTTGCTGATGCCGATGCGCTCCCAGAAGGTGCGGATGGCCTCTGGCGTGTAGCCGCGGCGGCGCAGGCCGGACAGCGTCGGCATGCGCGGATCGTCCCAGCCGTCGACCAGACGCTCCTGCACCAGTGTCAGCAGCTTGCGCTTGCTCATCACGGTGTAGCTGATGTTGCCGCGCGCGAACTCGATCTGCTGCGGCGTGTTGGGTGGCAGCCACAATCCGCGCGCGCGCAGCGGCGCGGTCAGCGTCGGATCGCCAGGCAGATCGAGCTGCTGCAGGAACCAGTCGTACAGCGGGCGGTGATCTTCGAATTCCAGCGTGCACAGCGAGTGGGTGATGCCCTCCACCGCGTCGGAGACGCAGTGCGCGTAGTCGTACATCGGGTAGATCGGCCAGGCATCCCCGGTGTTCTGGTGCGTCAGCTTGCGGATGCGGTAGATCGCCGGGTCGCGCAGGTTGATGTTGCCCGCGGCCATGTCGATCTTCGCGCGCAGGGTGCGGCTGCCGTCGGCGAATTCGCCGGCGCGCATGCGCCGGAACAGATCGAGGTTCTCCCCGATGCCGCGGTTGCGGAACGGCGATTCGCGCCCGGGCGAGGTGAGCGTGCCGCGGTATTCGCGCACCTGCTCGGCGCTGAGGTCATCGACGTAGGCCAGCCCCATGCGGATGAGTTTCTCGGCACCGAGGTAGAACACCTCGAAATAGTCCGATGCATGGCGCAGGGTGTCCCATGCGAAGCCCAGCCAGCGCACGTCGTCCTGGATCGACTGCACGTACTCGGGATCTTCCCTGGCAGGGTTGGTGTCGTCGAAGCGCAGGTGGCAGCGGCCGCCGTTTTCCGCGGCGATGCCGAAGTTCAGGCAGATGCTCTTGGCGTGGCCGAGATGCAGATAGCCGTTGGGCTCCGGCGGAAAGCGCGTCACCACCTGCCCGCCGTGCCTGCCGGCGGCGCGGTCGGCGGCGACGATCTGGCGGATGAAGTGCTGCGGCGGACTGGCGGGCTGCTCGGCCATGGCGGAACGATACGGACAAAGGCACGCAGTTTAGCCCGCTGCAGCAGGCGATGGACGGGCGTACGCTTGCCGCACGGAGGGTGCGCCATGCAGACCGCCTATCGTGCCGAGTCGATCATTGATGCCCAGATCGTCAAGGACGCCCTGGAGGATGCCGGCATCCCCGCATTCGTCGCCGGCGCCGCGCTGGTCGGCGGCATCGGCCAGTTGCCGGCGCGCGATTTCATCCGGGTGCTAGTGCCGGACCCGGCGCTGGTAGAGGCGCGGCGTATTGTCACCACGCTGTTTCCGGAAACGGCATCCGCGTCCGGCCGCGACCAGGCGCCGGTCGCGGCCGTGCGCGGATTGAAGCCGGCCTGAGCCGCTGAAGCGGCGCGAAACGTCCGGCATGCCCGCGCTTGCGCCCGCGCGCGCAACTGCCTACCGTCATAATACCTTTAATACTCTTATAGAGCATATGTCAGCACTCGCCGCCGATGTGCAGCAGGAACGGCTTGCCGCCGCCGTCCCCGAACTGGAGCGCCTGGCCGCGCGGCCCTTGCTGGAGGAGATCGCCGCGCTGAAGCGCCAGCGCAACGCAGTGGTGCTGGCGCACAACTACCAGGCGCCACTGATCTACCACGGCGTGGCCGATTTCACCGGCGACTCGCTGGCGCTGGCGCAGCAGGCCGCGCGCAGCGAGGCCGGGGTGATCGTGATGGCCGGCGTGGCGTTCATGGCCGAGACCGCCAAGCTGCTCAACCCGCAGCGCACCGTGCTGCTGCCCGCGCTGGAGGCGGGCTGTTCGCTGGCTGCCTCGATCACCGCCGCCGACGTGCGCGCACTGCGGCGCCGCCATCCGGGTACCCCGGTGGTGAGCTACGTCAACACCAGCGCCGGGGTGAAGGCGGAGAGCGACATCTGCTGCACCTCGGCCAACGCGCTGCGCATCGTCGAGTCGCTGGGCGCGCCCAGGGTCATCTTCCTGCCGGACCGTTATCTGGGCCATCACGTGCAGCAGCAGACCGGCATCGAACTGGTGCTGTGGGACGGCGCCTGCGAGGTGCACCAGCGCTTCAGCGGCGCACAGCTGCGCGGCCTGCGCAGCGGCCATCCGGGGCTGCACATCATCGCCCATCCGGAGTGTCCCCCCGACGTGCTGGCCGAAGCCGATTTCGTCGGTTCGACACAGGGCATGGTCGACCATCTGGCGCGCGCGCGGCCGGCGCAGGTGGCGCTGATCACCGAGTGTTCGATGAGCGACAACGTCGCCGCCGAGTTCCCGGATATCCGCTTCACGCGTCCGTGCAATCTGTGCCCACACATGCGCCGCATCACCCTCGAGAACATCCGCGACGCGCTGCGCGACATACGGCACGAGATCGTGTTGCCACAGGCGGTGATGGCGCCGGCGCGGCAGGCGCTCGAGCGCATGCTGGCGGTCGGCCGCGGATGAGCACCCCGCGGCCCGCGGTCGTGGAGCGGCCGTACAGCGAGGTGCTGGTGATCGGCGCCGGCGTGGCCGGCCTGGCGACGGCACTGGCGGCCGCGCCGCGCCGCGTCCGCGTGCTGACCGCCGGACGGACGCCGGAACAGGCGGCCAGCGCCTGGGCGCAGGGCGGTATCGCCGCGGCGATCGGTTCGGGAGACGATCCCGACCAGCATGCCGCCGACACCCTGGCCGCGGGCCAGGGACGCAACGACGCGGCCGCGGTGCGCCGTCTGGCCGCGGCGGCACCGGACGCGATCGACTGGCTGCAGCAATTGGGCGTGCGTTTCGACCGCGACGCCCGCGGCGCATTGCTGCTGGGCCGCGAAGCAGCCCACGGCCGGGCCCGCATCGTGCATGCGGGCGGCGATGCGACAGGCGCCGAAGTCATGGGCGTGCTGGCGCGCGCAGCCGCGCGGGAGGCCCGCGTGCAGGTGCTGGCGGGCCACCGTGCGTTCGCACTGGCCCGCAACGCGCAAGGCCGTGCGGCGGGTGTCTGGGCATGGAACGGGCAGGGCATCGAGCGCTGGCCGGCGGGGGCGGTGGTGCTGGCCACGGGCGGCTACGCGGCGCTGTACCGGTACACCACCAACCCGCCCGGCAGCGACGGCACCGGAATCGCGCTGGCGCTGGCGGCCGGCGCAGCCCTGGCCGACCTCGAGTTCGTGCAGTTCCATCCTACCGCGCTGGCGTTGCCTGGCGACGGCCAGCTGCCGCTGCTGACCGAGGCTCTGCGCGGCGCGGGTGCCGTGCTGGTGGATGCGCGCGGCGAGCGCTTCATGCCAGCCGTGCATCCGCTGGCCGAACTGGCGCCGCGGGACGTGGTGGCGCGTGCGGTGGCCGCGCGCCGGCTGGCCGGCGAACCGGTATTCCTCGACGCGCGTGCCGCGGTGGGTGCGGCTTTCCCGCAGCGATTCCCCACCGTCTACGCCGCATGCCGGCGTGCCGGATTCGATCCGCGCGAGCAGCCGATCCCGGTTACGCCCGCCGCGCATTACTGCATGGGCGGCGTGCGCGTGGATGCACGGGCGCGCAGCACGGTGCCGGGGCTGTACGCGGTGGGCGAGGCGGCCGGCACCGGCGTGCATGGCGCCAACCGGCTGGCCAGCAACTCGCTGCTGGAGGGCCTGGTGTTTGGGCGTGCACTGGGACGCCAGCTTGCCGAAACGCCACCGTCGCCGCCCGGCGATGCACTGCCCTGCGCGCGTCGTTATGCGCCGCTGGATGCGGCGCTGCGCGCCGCACTGGCCGAGCTGCTGTGGACCCGGGCCGGCGTGATGCGTGACGAGTTCGGTCTGGCGCAGGCCGCGGCACGCATCGCCGCGTGGCGCGACGCGCAGCTGCCGGGCGCCAGCGGTGCCGATCTGCTCGACCTGGCGGCAGCACTGGTCGCGGCCATGCGCGCCCGCCGCGAGTGCGTGGGTGCGCACTGGCGCCGCGACGCGGCATGAGATTTCCGGCGTTACGCTAGCGCCTTCTCCCTGCGAGGTCGCGCCATGGACAACCGTCCGCTGCTGGTCATCGGTGACAAAACCTACTCGTCGTGGTCACTGCGGCCGTGGCTGATGCTGCGCCAGGCCGGCGTCGACTTCGACGAGAAACTGCTGTGGCTGCATCGTCCCGAATTCCGCGGCGAAGTGGCCCGCTATTCGCCCAGCGGGCGCGTGCCGGCGCTGCATCACGCTGGCGTGGTGGTGTGGGAATCGCTGGCGATTCTCGAGTACATCAGCGAGACCTGGATGGCCGGACGCGGCTGGCCGCAGGATCCCGCCGCGCGTGCGCACGCCCGCGCCATCGCCTGCGAGATGCACGCCGGTTTCGCCGCGCTGCGCCGGGAGCTGTCGTTGAACCTGCGTCGCACCGGTGCGCCGCTGACCCCCGGCCACGATGCCACACAGGACATCCGCCGCGTGCTGGCGATCTGGCAGGACACGCGCACGCGTTTCGGCGCCGGCGGTCCGTTCCTGCTGGGCGCGTTCGGTTGCGCCGATGCCATGTACGCGCCGGTGGTGCTGCGCTTCGAGGTCTACGGCATCGACTTGCCGGCGCCTGCGCGTGCCTATGCGGATGCCATCCTGGCGCTGCCAACCGTGCGCGAATGGCGTGCGGCGGCCGCGCAGGAGCATGACTGAGACCTACGCTGCCGCCACACGCGCGGCATCGCGCATCCACCCATACCTGAGGACCGCCGCCATGCCGGGAATCGGTGCCTGGAAGCAGCGTCTGCCCACCCGCGAACAGGCCCTGCCGGGCCGGGCCGTGCCGCTGACGGACCGGCACCTGGTACTGGACCGGCCGCTGACGGCGTTGCCGCCGGGGCTGCGCGAGGCATTCTTCGCCATGGGCTGCTTCTGGGGCGCCGAACGCGCGTTCTGGCCGCTGCCCGGCGTGTACACCACCGCGGTGGGCTACGCCGGCGGCTACACGCCCCATCCCACCTACCGCGAAGTGTGCAGCGGGCAGACCGGCCACGCCGAAACCGTGCGCGTGGTGTACGACCCCGCGCTGCTTTCCTTCGAGGCGCTCCTGCAGGTGTTCTGGGAACGCCATGATCCGACCCAGGGCATGCGCCAGGGCAACGACACCGGCACCCAGTACCGCTCGGCCGTCTACACGACCGGCGGCGACCAGCAGGCCGCCGCGGAAGCTTCGCGCAGCGCCTACCAGCGTGCGCTGAGCGCGGCCGGGCACGGCACCATCACTACCGAGATCGCCCCGGCAGGGCCGTTCTACTACGCCGAGGACGAACACCAGCAGTACCTGGCCAGGAACCCGGGCGGCTACTGCGGACTGGGTGGCACCGGAGTGGGCTGCCCGCTGGGGCTGGCCGTCGCCCGCTAGCACCGCGCGCTGCGTGCGACGGCCGGCGTGAGCGGTCCCGGCGCGTGCGGTTCAGGCGCGTGCGGTTCAGGCATCCAGGTCGGCGCCCAGGCCGGCGCTCTGCGTGGCGTTCAAGGCGATCTCGGCGGTGTAGAACGGGTGCCGCACGCGCAGACCGATCCGCGCGCCTCCGTGCCAGGCGCGGATCTGCGCGGCGCTCAGCTCAAAGCGCAGGAAATGCACGGCGGCGGTCTTGGCCTTGTTGCTGCGCGGCAGATCCTCGTCGGCGACCGCGAGGACCGGTGGGCTGTCGCCGATCAGCAGCTCGATCCGGTGCTCGATGCCGCGCAGGTTCTCCAGCGCGCGGCGACGCTCGTCGATGTCCGGGTATTCGATCAGCAGCGTGGCCTTCAGGTTGTGGCCGTCCGGGATCAGCGGGTTGTAGGCGGCCAATTCCTCGTCGATGGCCGCCGGCTCGAAGATACGCTCGATGCGCAGCATCTCCTGCACCTGGTACTGCACCGTGGTGCGATCTTCGAACAGCAACGTCAGGTGCGGTCCCAGGGGTACGCTGCGCGCGCGCTTGTGGGCGATGGCGCGCGCGCGGAAACCGGCGCGCTGGCGCGCGTACTGCTCGAGGCTCAACAAGTCGGTATGGGCGAGCTTCTGCATGGCGGTGCGTCCCCGTTCAGATGCCGTAGGCATGGCGCAGCAGGCTGACCGGGTGCTCGGCCGCAGGCGCATCGCCGAGACCATGCGCGATGTGCGCAGCGGCCATCGGACAGTCGCTGATGAAATGCTGCGGTTCGGTCTCGCGCACGCGCGTCTCCACCGGCCTGGCGATCCTGCGCGCGATCGGGTAGGTGGCGCGCCTGACGCCGTAGGTGCCGTCGTGGCCCGAGCAGCGCTCGATGCTGATGATCTCGGTGCCGGGCACCAGCGACAGCACCTCGCGCGTCTTCGGTCCGATGTTCTGCACGCGCTGGTGACAGGCCGCCTGCCAGGCGACCTTGCCCAGCGGGTTCTTGAAGTCGGTCTTCAGCAGCCCGGCCTGCCGGCGCTGCACGAGGTACTCGAAGGGATCGAAGAAGTGCCGCTTCACGAGCTGCACGTCGGCGTCGTCGGGGAACATCAACGGCAGCTCCTGCTTGAACATCAGCACGCAGGAGGGGATCGCGGCGACGAGGTCGTGGCCCTCGCGTGCCAGCGTCGCCAGCACCGGGATGTTCTTCTCTTTGTACGCGCGCACGCTGTCCAGATCGCCCAGTTCCAGCTTGGGCATGCCGCAGCAGACCTCCTGCATCACCATGCGTGCAGGAATGCCGTTGTGCGCCAGCACGGCATGCAGGTCCTCGACCGCCTGCGGCAGGCTGACGTCGCAGTAGCAGGTGGCGAAGATGGCGACCTTGCCCTGCGTGCGGCCGGCGGGTTGCGCGGTGCCCTCGGCCTGGGCGTGCCTGAGGCGCCTGCGTGCGGTTTTGCTGTGGTAGCGCGGCACCACCGCCTCGGGGTGCACGTCCATGACCTTGTCCAGCAGGCCGCGCCCGATCGCGCTGCGGTTGACGGCGTTGACCACCTCGGTCACCACCGGAATCGACGCCAGACGCCCTACGGTGGTGGTGTTGGAGAGCACCCTGGCCTTCAGCGGCACGCCGTGCCTGCGGAAGTGCACGGCCTTGGCGCGCAGCATCAGGTGCGGAAAGTCCACGTTCCATTCGTGCGGCGGCACGTACGGACACTTGGTCTGGTAGCACAGGTCGCACAGGTAACAGTGCTCGACGACCTTGCCGTAGTCGGCCTTGTCGACGCCGTCGACCTCCATGGTCCCGGAGTTGTCGATCAGATCGAACAGCGTGGGAAAGGCGTTGCACAGGCTGACGCAGCGGCGGCAGCCGTGGCAGATTTCGAACACCCGCTCGAGTTCCTGCTCGAGGGCGGACGCGTCCCAGAAATCGGCCCCGGTCCAGGCCAGCGGATGGCGCGTGGGCGCCTGCAGATTGCCTTCACGCGCCATGCTGCGCTCCTCGATCGGGGGCTTGGGAATGAGCAGACGCCAGCATTGCGCTGGCGTCGTAGGCGATGCGGATCGCGGCGCTGATTCCACCGCGCACTGTTTCAGCCCAGATCGTTCAGCGCTTTCTGGAAGCGGTTGGCATGCGAGCGTTCGGCCTTGGCCAGCGTCTCGAACCAGTCGGCCACTTCATCGAAACCCTCCTCGCGCGCAGTCCTGGCCATGCCCGGGTACATGTCGGTGTACTCGTGGGTCTCGCCGGCGATGGCGCTCTTGAGATTGGCCTTGGTCTCGCCGAAGGGCAGGCCGGTGGCCGGGTCGCCGCACTGCTCGAGGTATTCGAGATGGCCGTGGGCGTGACCGGTCTCGCCCTCGGCGGTGGAACGGAACACCGCGGAAACGTCGTTGAAGCCCTCCACATCGGCCTTGGCGGCGAAGTACAGATAGCGGCGGTTGGCCTGCGACTCGCCGGCGAACGCGTACTTCAGGTTCTCTTCGGTCTTGCTGCCTTTCAGGGTGCTCATGGTCGTCTCCTGGCGTCGGTTGGGGGGTGGGCGGGAATCAACCCGTTACGATAAGCCCGACCCGACAACGGTTGAAATCGAACGAATCGATGGCTGCGATATCCGGTCGCTATCGCGGGGTCGCGCGTGCGACGGGCGCGGTGTCGGTGGGCGGACAGGCCTCCGGCCGCGGATCCAGCAGCGGCGGCGGCAGCGCGCGGATCACGTCGGCCAGGCGGCGCAGGAAGCCGGCCATCGCGGAACTCCTGCGCCAGGCCATGGCGATGCGGCGGTGTGGCGGCGCATCGCTGAACCCCAGCAGATGCACATTGGCCGCGCAGGCCACCGGCGGGCGCACCGCCAGCACCGGCAGCAGGGTGATGCCCACGTTAGCCGCCACCATCTGGCGCAATGTCTCCAGGCTGGTGGCGCGGAAGCCGCTGCGTTCGGCGGCGCCGTTGGCATGGCAGACCGCCAGCGCCTGGTCGCGCAGGCAGTGGCCCTCCTCGAGCAGCAGCAGGTCCCGTTCGGCCAGGTCGCGGCCGCTGACGCGGCGGCGCTGCGCCAGCGGGTGCGAACCCGGCACGGCCAGCACGAATGGCTCCTCGAACAGGAACTGCGTGTGCAGCGAATCGTCGTGCAGCGGCAGCGCCATGATGGCCGCATCCAGCCTGCCCTCGCGCAGCAGACGCAGCAGCGTTTCGGTCTTCTCCTCGGTCAGCAGCAGTTCCAGGCGGGGGAACCGCTCGCGCAGCGGAGGCACGACGTGCGGCAGCAGGTAGGGGCCCAGCGTAGGGAAGATGCCCAGGCGCACCGTGCCCGATTCGGGGTCGCGCGTGCCGCGCGCGATCGCGCGGATCTGTTCGACCTCGTTGAGCACCTCGCTCGCGCGCCGGGCGATTTCCACCCCCACCGGGGTCAGCAGCACGCGCCGCGGCGTGCGTTCGAATAGGGTGACGCCCAGCTCGTCCTCGATCTTCCTGATCTGCGTGGACAGGGTGGGCTGGCTGACGAAGCAGGCTTCGGCGGCGCGGCCGAAGTGCCGATGCTCGGCGAGCGCAACGAGATAGCGCAGATCGCGTAGATTCATCCGTATCGATCGAAGGTGTGAATGATCGAACGATAGCACCGCACACATGCCGGCTCGCGTAGCATGACGCCGTCGCCACCACGCCCTGCCCATGATCACGCTGCGCCAGATGCTGGCCGATGCCCGTGCGCGACTGGGTGGCGCGGATGCCGCGCTCGAGGCCGAACTGCTGCTGGCCCACGTGCTGGCGTATCCGCGCAGCGGACTGTACGCGCATCCCGAAGCGGTGCCCACGCCCGCTCAGGCCGCCGCGTTCGAAGCGCTGCTGGTACGCCGCATCGCCGGCGAACCGATGGCCTATCTGCTGGGGCGGCGCGGATTCTGGACGCTCGAACTGGCGGTGGGTCCGGCGTGCCTGATTCCGCGCCCCGAGACCGAACTGCTGCTCGAGCAGGCACTGCTGCGCATCCCGCAGGATGCCGTTTCCGAGGTGGCCGATCTCGGCACCGGCAGCGGGGCGCTGGCGCTGGCGCTGGCGCAGGAGCGGCCGCGCGCGCGCGTGCTGGCCAGCGATGCCAGCGCCGGGGCACTGGCGCTGGCGCACGCGAATGCGCAGCGGCTGGGTCTGGCGTCGCGCGTGCGCTGCGTGCGGGGCGACTGGTTCGAGGCGGTGGCGGGGCTGCGGTTCCACGTGATCGTCTCCAATCCGCCCTATCTCGCCGCGGACGATCCGCATCTGCAGCAGGGCGACCTGCGCCACGAGCCGCGCGCGGCGCTGGTTTCCGGCGCGGAGGGACTGGACGCGCTGCGCACGCTCGCCGCCGGCGCCCCCGCGCATCTGCATCCCCACGGCTGGCTGCTGCTGGAGCACGGCGCCGGGCAGGGGCAGGCGGTGCGCGCGCTGCTGGCGGCGAGGGGATTCGCGCAGGTCAGCAGCGTACGCGACCTGCAGGCCCACGAGCGTGTCACCCTGGGGCAATGGCCGGCAGCGGCCGGCAGCGCATAATCACCGCGGTATTTCCGGAACTCCCGCCATGTCGCAATCGCAGCGCGCCCTGACGTTCCGCTTTCTGGCCCAGCCCACCGACGTCAATTTCGGCGGCAAGGTGCATGGCGGTGCAGTGATGAAGTGGATCGACCAGGCCGCCTACGCCGCCGCGGTGGGCTGGAGCGGAGCCTATTGCGTCACCGCCGCGCTCAGCGGCCTGAACTTCGTGACGCCGATCCGCATCGGCGATCTGGTCACCGTGCAGGTGACGCTGGTCGCCACCGGGCGCAGCAGCATGCAGTTCGTGGTGGATGTGCTGGCGCGCGACCTCAGGGCCGGCGAGGAGCGGCTGGCCACCAGTTGCGTGATCGTGTTCGTGGCCCTGGATGCCGCCGACGGCCATCCGGTGGCGGTACCGCGCTGGCAACCGCACAGCGCGGCCGACCAGGCGCTGGCCGCGCGCGCCGCCGAACTGGCACGGCTGTCCAAGGCCATGGAGCAGGCGGTGCTGGCGGCACGCGCCGACGGCCCGTTCAGTGCGCCGCCGGCAGATCCAGATCCTGCCGGAACAGGAACGCACGCTTCAGCGTGACCTGGCGGCTGCCGCCCGCGGCGCGCACGGTGTAGGTACCGGGCGGCAGGCCGTCGATGCGGAAATAGCCCCACTGGTCGCTGTCCGTGCGCCGGACGGGCCTGCCCTTCGCGTCCAGCACCTCGATGAGCTGGTCGGGCAGCGGCAGTCCCGCGCGCGTCAACCGCCCGGCGAAGCCCAGACGCAGGTGGACGCGGAAGTCCGCCTGCGTGGTCACGCCGGCGCGCACCTGCACCCAAGGTGCGCGTCGCCCCGGCACCAGATCAATGGGCATGTGCTCGGCGTCCAGCTGCACCCGGTACACCCCCGGCGCCAGGTCGCTGATCAGGAAACGGCCGTCGCCGTCCAGACGACCGCGCGGCCGCCCGTCGACCAGCAGCGGCACGCCTTTCAGATCGGCCCAGGTGACATCCGCAGGCAGTTCACCGCGTACGCGCCCGGCGATCGCGCCACGCCGTGCCGCGAAGCTGCCCATGCCGCCGCGCACCAGCCCCGAGGGAGTGACGGCGAAGTCGGCCACCAGCACGAACTGCACCAGCAGGCCGTTCTGGCCGGGCTGCGCGGCGATCAGCGGATCCTGCTGCACCTGCAGATGCGCGGAAAGGCCCGGAATCGCCTCCACCGCCGCGTCCAGCAGAAAGCCCAGCCTGCCGCGGCCCTGCAGCAGGCCGGCCGTCCACAGCACAGGGCGCGGCCCGTGCCACAGGCCGCTGAGCAGCGCCGAGTAGCGTGTGCCCAGGTAACTGTCCCGGGTGACCGCCAGCGTGCCGCTGTAGCCGTCCTCGAAGCTGTGCTGCCACTGCGCCTGGGAAACGCCGGAGTAACGGCTGAAGGTCACCTGGTCGCGCGCTCCCGGCAGCCAGTTGGCGTTCCATGCATAGCTGCCGAAATAGTCCGGTCCGGCGCTCAGCGAGAGGTTGTCCAGCGGCTGCCAGGCGAAGCCGGGCTTCACGAAGCGGACGGGCGGGCCGAGCAGGGGATTGTAGGCGTCGCGGCCGCTGAGGTTGAGTCCCAGGCTGGGCGTGGCGTTCCAGTTGACCTGGCCGTAACGGTCCCACGAGTTCTGCAGATAGCCCGGGAAATAACCGGCGCCGCGCTGGATGGCGTAACCGTTCCAGGACACGCGCGCGCTGGCGCCGCGGCCGGAGAGGCTCCAGGCGGAGGCGGCGCCGTTGCGTCCCAGCGTCAGCCCCCAGGTGCCGAACGGGCCGAATCCCCCGACCGCGCTGGCGACGCCGTAGGTTTGGCCCAGCGTGCGCTGCACGGTCGTGCCCAGCGTCCAGCGCTGGTCGAGGCCGTAGCGCAACTGGTAGAAGCCGCCGAGGCCGTGCGTGCCGATCGTGGGATCCAGCGGATTGCCGTCCAGCCCGAGGCCGCCGTAGCTGACCACGGTGCCTGCGGGCAGCGCCTGCGCGCTGTTGGCGACGCTGATCTGCTCAATGCGCAGCGGCGTGCCGTCGCCGAAGCGCTGGTACAGCGCCACCTCCACGCGCTCGTCGCCGCGCAGCAGCACGTCGCGGAACTGCCAGCTGCCGTCCAGCCGGATCGCGGTACGCGCCACCGGTCGGCCGTTGATGCGCAGTTCGGCGATGCCGCCGGGCGGGCCATCGCTGCCGCTGATCACGCGCCCGCCCTGCAGCTGGCTGGCCACGAACTGGGTGCCGCCGGCTGATTCCCCGTAGGCGAGAGCCGGCTGATTGGTCCATGCGTACTGGACGCCGGTCAGCTGGGCGTAGGGCAGCAGCGGATCCAGCGCCAGCTGGTCGTTGCCCAGCAGCCAGCGTCCGTTGCCGCGGTCGAGGATCCAGCCGTAATCCACCAGCCGGTTCTGGCCGCCGGGATTGGTGTAGTAGCGCAGCCGCCAGAAGCCCGGACCCAGTGCGCCGCCGAGATCGGTGTAGGTGCTCAGCGTGTTGCGGTTGTCCAGGCGGGTGAAATAGGCCTCGCTGTGCCAGCTGGACAGGCTCAACGAAGGTGCGTAGATGTCGGGCTTGGGCTGCCGTGCGCCGGGCGCGGACACGGTTTCGCCGCCCGCCGGATTCCATGGCAGGTCCACCTTCAGCGCGAATTCCTGTTCGTCGAAGACGATGCGTGCGCCCAGCTTTGCGGCAAGCTTGCCGATGGGGAAGTAGCGTCGCTGCTCGTGCCGGATGGCCTCGGCCGACTGCAGTTGCGCCGTGCCCAGCGGGGTGGGGATCAGCAGCAGCGGCCCCTGCGGTTGCACCACGCTGCCGATGCGGCGGGCGAACTGCGCGAGGTCCACGGCGTAGCCGCCCGCGGGCAGCGGCAGCAGGCGCACGCCCTGCCCGGTATCCGTGCCGTCGAGGATGAAGCCCGCCACCTCCGTCCGGTGCTGGGGCGCCGCGATGTAACCAGGCGGTGCCGGCAGGCCGGCGACCGCGGGCATCGGTGCGGCGCGCACGCCGCGGCCGGCGATCAGCATCACGATCGCAGCCAGCGTTCCGCACAGCCTGCGGCGGCGGCTCAGGCTACGCATGCCGCGCTCACTTGCGCGCCGTCGGCACGCTGAAGCGCAGTTCGCGATCGATGCCGGAGGTGCCGAACGTGCCGCGCAGGAAAAGCACGTAGCGGCCCGGTTGCAGGCCCTGTTTGTCGTCGAATTCCAGCTGCACGCTGCGGGTCAGGCCGGGCAGGTCGGCGTCCAGCGGCAAAGCGCCGCTGGCGACCATGCCGGGTGGCGGTCTGAAGTCCGTTTCGCCCAGCCGGGCGGGCCATGGCCCGCCGGCCGGGACGGCGTCCTGCCTCCACACCACATACTGGCCGATCATGCGCGCCGTGGCGGTGCCGGTGTTGCGCACTTCGAAGCGGACGCCGTGCGCATCCGGTTTCGCGGACAGGATCTCACCCAGCATCGTGTAGGGGGGAACGCGCGCGTAGACCGCTGCGCCGAGCTGGAACAGCACCCGGAACGTGCCCTTGGGCCGTGGACCTTCGGCCTGCTGGCTGAAATAGATCATCGCGCGGTGCTCGCCCGCTGTCAGCGGCACCGCGGGCCGGATCGCGAAACGCACCACCTGCGAGCCCTCGGGCGGCAGTACGAACCGGGTGGGATTGATCTGCAGCCAGGGCGCGAGGGACTGCTCCTGCAGCGGCGCGGGCTCGATCTGGCCCTTCTCGTTCATCGTCCAGTTGACCACCGAAACCGCGATGGGGATGGCGGCCTTGGAAAAGTTCATCAGCCGGAACGAATAGGTCCGGTGCGGCTGCTGGCCGAGATCGATGGTGTAGATCTGCGGCGTGATGGCGACCTGGGCCAACGCGGGCAGCGCCGTCGCCAGCAGGCAGAGCAGTACCGCCGCAAGCGCGCCGGCCCACCGCATCGTTCTCATCGCACGTTCACCGTGGCCTGGACGATGCGGAGAGAGTAGTTGCCGGCGCCCTGTGCCGGGAACGTGCTGGTGAGAAAGTTGAAGTTCACCCGGGCATAGAAGAGGTTGCAGGGGAACCAATTGGATGGATTGTTGCTGTAATAGCAGTAGTACGGGTTGTTGGGATCGTAGCTGTAGGAGACGGTGTAGGTCGCCTCGATCCGCTGCCGCTTGAACGTCGCGACCACGGTGTTGCCGCGACCGGCCGGATTGCTGGTGAGTGTGGTGGTGAACGCCGTGCCGGGTCCGCATTGGGTGGTGGTGGCCACCGTCAGCAGTGTGCCGGCCGGCTGCCGCGAAACCTGGCCAGCGATCGTCCCCTGCGGCGCGGCGCCCACGTTGGCTTGCAGCGAACCCGCGGTGCCGCTGGCGGTGGCGGCGCGCGTGCCGAGACTGAAACCGCCCTGGGACTGCCCGGTCAGATCGAACACGCCGATCGAGCTGAGCGTTCCGCCACCGGAGAGCCCGCCCACGAAGCCGTAGATCGAGCATGCGTTCTGTCCGTTCTGTCCCTGCTGTCTGCTTTGCCCGCGCGGGACCGCACCTGCCGTCTTCGCGCGCACGGCGCGCACGGGTTGCGTCAGGGCGCTGGCCGGCCCGAGCACGCCGATGCTGCCGCCGCCACGCGCCAGCGTGGCCTGCGCATAAAGCGACGGCGGCACCAGAAGCAGTGCCGCCGTCATCAGCAGGGCGCGTTGCCGCCGCATCGGTCGCTCGGCCGTGGCTCAGGTGCTGGTGGCCGTGATGTAGATCGTCGCGCCGGCGTAGGTGTCGGCCGTGGCGGCGTTGCTGAAGTCCATGTTCATGGTCACGTTGCCGGTCTGCGGCGTGCCGCCCAGCCCGGTGCCGGTGAACGAGCCGTTGCTCGTCGCCAGGCTGCTGAGGGCGATGGTCGAGGTCGAACCGGACGCGGTGCCGGTCAACGTGGCGCTGCTGCTGGCGGTGCTGCTGCTGAAGGAAACCGTCACCGTGGTATTGCCCGATGATCCCGCGGTGGTGATCGAGCGCACGGCCCAGAAGTTGCTGAGTGTCAGCTTCGCGCCGCTGATGCCGGGCGCCACGGCTCCGGCCGGCGAGGTCAGGGAAGCCGAGAGCGTCGAGGATGATGTGCCGCTGGCAGTCAGCGCCTGGGCACCCAGCGCGGCCGGCTGGCCGCCGGCGAGCTTCAGCAGAACCGAGGAAGGAATCGTCAGATCCACTTCCTTGTAGTAGTACAGCAAGGTCACCGGCTGCAGGATGACCTTGAATACGGTGTTGCCGGTGGCAGGGGCGGCTGCGACCGGGGTGGGAGCGACGGCCATGCCCAGCGCGAGGACCAGACTGGCGGCGAGGGCGCTTGCGCGCAGGGTTTTGTTGAAGCTCATCGTGGCGATCTCCGAGGACTGGATGACGGCGGTTTGTGGCCGGGTGAACCGGGCATGGGAGATGAAGCAAACGTGATGCCAACCGGCTCGGGGCCGTCGCCCCGTGCTCGTTCATGATCGGTTTGCAATGGTCCAATGTCTTGTATACAAAGGGGTTCGCCAATGCGCTCGCGGCCCGGTGGCGCTGCGGAAACCGGTCCGGCGGGTGGGATTGTCACATCGCGTCAACTGGCGAACCGCGTCACAGGCGGACCTTGATCGGGTCGACGCAAGCCCATCACGTTGGCCGCCGCGGTATCGCAGTCGGACCGGAAAGCGGCCGCGCGGCCGCGGTCCGGAACGCTGCGGACGTCGTCGCCGCCGGACGTCGCGGAACGCTTCCATGACGAGTGCCGGAAAGGCGCGCCGCCGCTTGCTGTTGTTGACAGTCCTGCAGGTGCCGCCGACAATGCCCGTTCTTTGTTGGAGGGATACCCAAGCGGCCAACGGGGGCAGACTGTAAATCTGCTGGCTCACGCCTTCGGTGGTTCGAATCCACCTCCCTCCACCACGGATCCGCAGCCTGTCGGCCGCGCCGGGCCCAGTCACGGCGAGCCATACCGCAGCGGCTCCAGCCGGCGGGAGTAGTTCAGGCGGGAGTAGTTCAATGGTAGAACCTCAGCCTTCCAAGCTGATGGTGCGGGTTCGATTCCCGTCTCCCGCTCCATGGGTTGCTCGCACAGACACCCCGCTCACGTAGCTCAGTCGGTAGAGCACTTCCTTGGTAAGGAAGAGGTCACAGGTTCGATTCCTGTCGTGAGCACCATCCGGCCGGCGTCCGCAGGGCGCCGTACCCTTCAACCTCCTCAAAATCTCTAATACCAGCCATGTCCAAGGAAAAATTCGAGCGAAAGAAGCCGCACGTGAACGTGGGGACGATTGGTCACGTGGACCACGGGAAGACGACGCTGACGGCGGCGCTGACGAAGGTGGGCGCGGAGCGGTTTG
>JAJYTR010000042.1 GCA_021792975.1 Pseudomonadota bacterium
GCCCTTCGGCCTGTTCGGCACATTGTGGTCGTACCGCAAGCTGCGCGAGATCGGCGAACGCCGGCATGCGCGCATCGACTGGCCCGGCAACATCACCTTCGCCATCGGCCTGGTGCTGCTGATGATGGGCATCACGTACGGCATCGAGCCGGCGAACGGGCAGCCCATGGGCTGGACCAGCGGCCCGGTGCTGACGCTGCTGGGCGGCGGCGTCGCCTCGCTGCTGGCGTTCGCCGCGGTGGAAAAACGCGTGGCCGAACCGATGTTCCGCTTCGCGCTGTTCCGTATCCAGGCCTTCACCTTCGGCACGCTCTCCACGTTCCTCTCGGCGATCGGTCGCGGCGGCCTGATGTTCATGCTGGTGATCTGGCTGCAGGGCATCTGGCTGCCGCTGCACGGCTACGGGTTCGCGCAGACGCCGCTGTGGGCGGGCATCGCCATGCTGCCGCTGACGCTGGGATTCCTGCTGTCCGGACCGCTGTGCGGCCATCTTTCCGACCGCTTCGGCGCGCGCGTGTTCGCCACCGGCGGCATGCTGGGCGCGGCGCTGAGCTTCCTGCTGCTGCTGCGGCTGCCGATCGACTTCGGCTACCCGGCCTTCGCCGCCATCCTGCTGTGCAACGGCCTGGCCATGGGCGCCTTCGCCGCGCCCAACCGCGCCGCGGTCATGAACAGCCTGCCCGCGCGCGACCGCGGCGCCGGCGGCGGCATGAACGCCACCTTCCAGAGCGCCGCGCAGGTGCTCTCGATCGGACTGTTCTTCACGCTGCTGATCGCCGGCCTCTCCGGGACGCTGTCCACCACGCTGGTGCACGGCCTGGCCGCGCACGGCGTCGACCCCGCCCAGGCCGCGCGGATCGGCGCGCTGCCGCCCATCGCGGTGCTGTTCGCCGCGTTCCTGGGCTACAACCCGATCCGCACGCTGCTGGGCACCAGGGAACTGGCCACCCTGCCGCAGGCGCAGCGGCAGACGCTCACCGGCCATGCATTCTTCGCGCACCTGATCGCCGCGCCGTTCCACCGCGGCCTTGTCGAGGCTTTCGTGTTCGCCTGCGCCGTCTGCCTGGTGGCGGCGCTGGCGTCGTGGTCGCGCGGCGGGCGGCGCTGAGCGCAGGTGCCGCGCGCGGCGGCGGTTCAGAGGATCGTCTGCTGCGCCGGCGACTGCATCAGCATCGTCGACTGCGCCACCAGCGGCACGCCGCCGGAGACGAAGCACTGCGTGTTGAACGTGCTCTGCGTGCCGATCAGCTTGTGCGCGCCGATGGCAAGGCCCTGCACCACCTGCCGGATGAACCATACGTCCATCGGGTAGCAGTAGGTGACGCGGATCACCAGCAGATTGGCCTCCTGGATGTTCTCGCGCGAACTGCCCGCGGCGGTGGAACGCCACATCAGGCGGTCGTTGGGGATTTCCTTCTTCGTGCTGAGGCCGGTCACGCCGAACTCGGCGAATGCGGCGGTCGACGGATTGACGATGTCCAGCTTGACGGCCGGCGTGCCGCCGCCGAGCGCCGACGGTGGCGGCTTGATGGCGTAGAACGCATTGCTGTAGGCCGCCGCGTAGCGCTGGAAGTCGGTCGAAGTCGGGCCGAAGGCCAGTACCCGGCATTCACCCGTCAGCCAGGCGGCCTTCGTGGAAGAGACCGCGGTACTGCCGCCATACAGCGGCATCAGCCCGTGCGCGAGGCCGCAGTCGATCCACTTGGCACTGGCGTTGTGCAGCGTGCCCTGCCGCACGCCTTCGTAGGCGGCCAGGTCCAGCGTGTTCTTGGCAATGTAGATCTGGGCGAACTGGATGATGCCCAGCACCAGCAGCAGCAGCACCGGCAGGATGATCACGAACTCGACCATCGACTGGCCGCGCGCGTGCGCGCGCGGCCCACGGATGCGTGCCAGCCGCCTGCTCATGGCGTCTGGCCCTGGGCCGTGCCCGCCGCCGCACCGGTGCTGGCCGCGGGGGCGGCGGACGGCTGCGGGAACACCCGCAGCAGGACGCGCGCCGCGCGCGCGCTGTCCTCGCGCAGGGCCCGCTGTCCCGGTTGCAGCGGCTGCCCCCGCACCTGCGCCAGCGCCGCCTGCGCCTGACGCACGCGGATCACTGCGATGTTGTGCCACAGCGCCACATCGCCGCCGCCCAGCCGCAGGGCGTGCTCGTAGGCCAGCAGCGCGTGCTGCGGGTGGCCGGCCATCAGCTCGAGATTGCCCAGCCGGCGCCAGGCTCGCGCGTCGCCGGGTGCGCTGCGCACCATCTGCGCATACAGCGCGGTCGCCGTGGCGGCGTCGCCTTCGGCATACGCCAGCGCCGCGCGCTGTTGCAGCGCGGCGAACGCCTGCAGCGGCAGTGCGTCGCTGCGCGCGGCACGGAACGGCGAACCGGCGCAGCCCGCCAGCAGCAGCGCGGCGATACCGGCCAGCAGCGGACGGCACCTCATGCCGCGCGCTCCAGTTCCCGCCAGCGCACCACGCGGCGGGGCCGCAGGCCCAGGCGCGCCGCCTCGCCGGCCGCCAGCTCCAGCACCTGGCGCGCGCGGAAGGCATGCGCCATGCGCAGCGGACGCAGGGCCGGCCGTACGTTCAGCACGCGTCCTTCGGCATCCATGAACACCACGTCGATGGCGTAGCGCATGCCGACCGTGTGCACCGCGTTGCACGGCGCGATCAGCAGGCCCTCGCCCGGCTGCAGCGCCGGCCGGCCCAGCAGCCCGCGCATCCGCTCCAGCGCGCCCTCGCAGCGCGCCACGCGCGCCAGCGTCTGGCCCGAATCCGCGGCGAGCAGTACACCGGTACGCATCACAGGCCCTGCTGCTTGATCATCATCAGGATGGGAAACGCCAGGATGATGAAGGTGGTGGGAAAAATGAACACCACCAGCGGAAAGATCAGCTTCACCGGCGCTTCCATGGCCAGTTTCTCGGCGCGCTGGAAGCGCTCGCTGCGGCGGCGGTCGGCCTGCAGGCGCAGCACCTTGCCCATGCTGGCACCTACTATCTCGGCCTGGATGACGGCGGAGATGAACGAGCTGACCTCGGGAATCTTCAGGCGTTCCTCCATGCGCCGCAGCGCGTCGGCGCGCGACAGGCCCGCGCGCACGTCGCGCAGCACCAGGAAAAACTCCTGGCGCAGCGGGCCGGCCGGCCCCTTGTCCACGGTCTGGCTGAGCGCGCCGGTGAAGTTCATGCCGGCCTCGACGCCGAGGATGATGTAGTCGAGGAACATCGGCAGTTGCTTGAGGATGGTCTTGCGCCGCGTGGTGTTGCGCCGGTTGAGCCAGATCGAGGGATAAAAGAATCCCAGCAGCAGACCGAACCCGCCGATCGGCAGACTGAGGCCAGGCCCCATGCGATGCACCGCCAGCCACAGCAGACCGCCCATGAACAGCGCGCCGAGGATGCGCAGCGAGTAGAACTCCTCGGCGGTGAACATGTAGTTGGCGCCGGCACGCGCGATCTGCTCGTAGGCGCGCTCCAGCAGCACGGTGGGCACGCGCGAACCGATGTAGTGGCTGAAGAAGCGCACCAGCGGCCACACCGGACGCAGCAGCGGCGGCAGCGGATCGAGGTAGCCGCGGTCCTCCTCGGGCATCTGCCAGCCCAGCCCGGCCAGCGCCCATACCACCAGCACCACGGCGCCGCCCACCACCAGCACCAAACCGGCCAGCACGATCAGTTCGATATTCATACGTCGATGTCCGTGATCTTGCGGATGAACAGGTAGCCCATGAACTCCATGAACGCGATCACCAGCAGCACGATCCATCCCAGCAGGCTGTGGAACAGCGGATGCATCTCGCGCGGCTCCAGCACGTTCAGCGCGAACATCACCAGCAGCGGCAACCCCGCCATCACCACGCCCTGCATCTTGCCCTGCGAGGTGAGGCTGCGGATCTTGCCCTCGGTCTGCAGCGTCTTGAACAGCGTGTCGGCCAGGGCATCGAGCATGTCGGCCAGGTTGCCGCCCACCTCGCGCGAGATGCGCGCGCCCGCCGAGAACAGGCTGAACTCCTGCAGCGGGAGGCGCTCTTCCATCTTCACCAGCGCCTCGTCGAAGCTGACGCCCAGGCGCTGGTTGCGCAGCATCAGCGCGAACTCCTGGTTGAGCGGCGGCTTGGACTCGCGCACCAGGCTCTCCAGCGCCACCGACAGCGAGGCACCGGCGCGCAGCGAGCTGGAGATCATCACCAGCGCGTCGGGAAACTGGTCGCGGAACTTCTCCAGCCGGCGCTTGCGGATGAAGCCCACGATCAGCCTGGGCGCGAACACCGGAAACGCCAGGCTGACGACGGCCAGCAGCGGATTCAGCGTGACCACCCACACCACGATCGGCACGAAGATGAAGGCGCCGATGTTGATGTACACCAGCTTGCGGTAGTCCATGAAGATGAACAGGTCGCCCAGATCCTTCTCGGCGGTGGCCTTCAGTCGGTCCACGCGGCGCCCGAACAGCGTGCCCAGGAAATTGGAGAACACGAAGCCCAGCAGGCCCACTGCCAGCAGGACGACGAGGATCAGCAGGATCAGCACGACATTCATCCGCGTGACTCCTCCTTGCGGAAGAAGATCGAACGGTCGACGTCGATGCCGCGCGCGGCGAGATCCTCGTAGAACTCGGGGATGCGTCCGGTGGGCGCGTACTCGCCGCGGATCTTGCCGTTGCCGTCGTATCCGTGCTGCTTGAACAGGAACAGGTCCTGCAGCTGGATCACCCCGTTCTCCATGCCGGTCACTTCCGTGATGTGGGTGATCTTGCGGGTGCCGTCGGACATGCGCTGCTGCTGCACGATCAGGTCGATGGCCGAGGAGATCTGCTGGCGGATGGCGGACACCGGCAGCTCCATGCCGGCCATCAGCACCATCACTTCCAGGCGTGCCAGCGTGTCGCGCGGCGAGTTGGCGTGCACCGTGGTCAGCGACCCGTCGTGGCCCGTGTTCATGGCCTGCAGCATGTCCAGCGCCTCGCCGCTGCGGCACTCGCCGACCACGATGCGGTCGGGGCGCATGCGCAGGCAGTTGCGCACCAGGTCGCGGATGGTGACCAGGCCCTTGCCTTCAACGTTGGCCGGGCGCGCCTCCAGTGAGACCAGGTTGGGCTGGCTGAGCTTGAGCTCGGCGGCATCCTCCACCGTCACCACGCGCTCGTCGTCGGAAATGTAGTTGGAGAGGATGTTCAGCAGCGTGGTCTTGCCCGAACCGGTGCCGCCGGAGATGAGGACGTTCTTGCGCTGCTGCACCGCCAGCTTGAGGAAATCCATCATCTCCATGGTGGCCGAACCGTAGGCCACCATGTCCTCGGCCCGCAGCTTGCGCTTGGCGAACTTGCGGATGGTCAGCGACGGCCCCTTGAGGGACAGCGGCTGGATCACCGCGTTGACGCGCGAGCCGTCCTTGAGGCGGCCGTCGACCATCGGCGAGGATTCGTCGATGCGCCGGCCCAGCGGCGCCACGATGCGCTCGATGGCCGACTGCACCGCCTGGTCGCTGGAGAAGACGATGGGCGAGGGCTGCAGCTTGCCCGCGCGCTCGACGAAGATCTGGTCGAAGCGGTTGACCATGATCTCGGTGACGGAGTCGTCCGCCAGCAGGCTCTCCAGCGGACCCAGGCCCACGGCCTCGTTGACCGCCGCCTCGACCAGCACCTCGCGGCTGAGATCGCCGAGGATGCTCGGATCCTCCTCGATGATCTCCTCGATCAGCTCGCGCGTCTTGGCACGCAGCTCGCTCTCGCCGAATTTGGTGACGTCGATGCGACGGAAATCCAGGCGCGAGATGACGCGCTCGTGGATCAGGCGCAGCGTGCCGAAGATCTTCTGCGTGTTGCCGGCCAGCGCCGCCTCGGCGCCGCGGCCGGCCGCGGCGTCCGTGGCCGGTGCCTCGGCACGCGCGGAGGCGCGGGCCGGTTCGGGGGCGCGAGCCGCTGCGGCGGCACCGGCCAGCCCCCCCGTCAACTGCACCGCTTCGCGGGTCGCCGTGGGCAGGTTGTCGCCGCGCACCAGCTCGGCCGTGATCTTGTACGAGCCGATCTCGATCACGTCGTCGGGACGCAGCGGCCCCTGCTCGCCGCTGATGCGCAGGCCGTTGAGCAACGTCGGCGCACCGCCCTCCTCGCGCACGAACAGCTGGTCGTCGTGGCTGAGGATGGCCGCGTGCTTGCGCTGCACCGCCCAGCCCTGCAGTACCACCAGGTTCTCGTCGGACTTGCCGATCAGGCAGACCGGGGCATTGCATACCACCTGGCTGGTCTTGCCGCGCGTGCTGACCGTGACTTTGAACATGATCGGTATTCCTGTGGTGATGCGGTACTCAGCGCCCGGACCGGCCGGTCACGGCCGCGAGGGTGGCGGCCGTGGAAAAGACGTGCGCGGCCTCGGCATCCCGCACACGGCCGGCATGCGGCGGCGGCACCCGCGGGCGCTCGAACGCGACCGGCAGCGACGACAACCGGACGACCGCTGCCGCCAGCGCCGGGCGGTCCAGGGCGGGCGTCGCCACCCGTACGTCCGCAACCTGCAGGAGCATCCGCGGCGCATGCACGCGTACCGGCACCGGGAGCGGAAGCCACCTGCGGGTGGCGGCCGGCTTTCCTGCGGACGGTCGTGCGAGCGCCGGCAGCCGCTCCTGTGCGGCCGCCATGCGCAGGTCGCGCACCTCGAGCGCGGGCGCCGACACCGTGGCCCGGCGCGGCACGTCCACGGGCACGGCCACCGTACCCGTCGCGGTGCTGGACGCGGGCGCCGGCGCGGGCGGCGGCGTCCGCAGCGGGCCCGTGCGCAGCGGCTGCGTGGTCGCCGGGGTCAGCGGCGGCGGCGCGGCCGCCGGCCGGGCTGCGGGCGGTGGCGCGGGCGGTGGCGCAGCGGCCGGCGCCTGCGTGGCAGGCGCGGCCACGCCGGTGCCACCCATCACCTGCGGCCCGGAGGTGTCCTCGGGCCCGCCGCCCCTGGGCCTGGGCAGGTGCGAGGCCGGCCCTATGCCGAACCCCGGCATCCACACCGGCCGGCCCATGGAGCTGTCGTTGAACTGGTGCGCGATCCGCACGCCGCGGTGCACGACTTCGCGGTTGATGCGCGAATCGGGGTTGAACACCTTGGGCGTGACGAAGATGACCAGTTCGTCACGGCTGGACTGGAAATTGCGGTCGCGGAACAGCGCGCCGATGATCGGCACGTCCCCCAGCCAGGGGAACTTGGTGAGCGTGTTCGCGCCGGTGGCCTGCACCAGTCCCGACATCACGATGGTCTGCCCGCTGTGCACGTTGACCATCGAGCTGGTCTTGCGGGTGAGGAAGCCCGGATAGCCCTGGATCACCACCGAGGGGTCGATCTGGCTGACCTCGGTGTCGACCGTGGCCTCGATGTTGCCGTAGCGGTCGGCCACCGGCTGAATGTTGAGCTTGACGCCGTAGTTCTTGTATTCGACCGTGGTCTGGCCCAGCGCGCTGGATACCGGGATGGGCACCTCACCGCCGGCCAGGAAGGTGGCGTCGCCGCCGCTGCGCGTGCTGAGCTGCGGGTTGGCAAGCACGTAGGCGTCGCCGTTCTGCACCGCCAGGTTGATCACCGAGCTCAGCGAGGTGGTGATGCCGAAATAGCGCGAGAACGGCATCTGGTTGGGCAGGCCGGTCAGCGTGCCGCCGTTGCCTTGCAACTGGTTACTCCGCTGGCCGCCCTGGGTGAGATCGCCGATGTGGTAGAACGGATTGTCGATCGCCGCACCTACCAGGCCCAGCACCGGACCCGACATCGACTGCTGCCAGTTGATGCCCAGGTTCTTCAGCACCGACTTCTTGAAGTCCACCACCTGCACGTCCAGGTACACCATGCGCTTCATGTCCACGGTGACGCCGTGGGTGAGATTGATGACGCCTTTGAAGTGCCGAGCCAGCATGCCGATCTGCTTCTCGGCCTCGGGCGTGACGTCCCCGGCCAGCACCACCTCGCCGCCGCGCGATTCCACCCGCAGGCCGGGAATGCCGCCCAGTGACTCGCGCAGGTTCTCGGCCGTCTGCTGCGTGTCCTGCGCGCTGATGTCGATGTTGTAGGCCATCACCTCGCCGCGATGATTCCAGACCAGCATGTTGGTATCACCCACGCCGGTGCCGATCATGATCAGCTGTTTGGGCAGGTTGGTCACCGACAGCAGCTTGCCGTTGCCCACCGCCACGCGGCGCACGCCGGCGACGGGCAGCAGTTTTACTTCGCCGTTGTAGAGACGGATGGTCTGGGCCCGCACCGGCTCGGGCGCGGCCTGTGCGCACAGCAGGGTGCTCCATGTGCTCGCGAGCACGAGGGCCAGGGAACGGGTCAATCGGTTCATGGCGATTCCTTGGTAGGTTCGTGGACGCGGATCACTGCGCGTTCTGCGCATGCACCGGGGCGCCGGACGGCTGCGCCATCATCTGTTTCAGCGCCTGCAGGGCCTGCTGCTGCCTTGTGTTGAGGCCAGCCGGGACGGCCGCGGGCACCGCCGGCGCCGCCGGTACCGGCCGCCGCGGTCCGGGTGCGTAGGTCTGGCTGATGCCGCCGCTGCTCTGACCGATGATGTACTGCACGCCCGGTCCGGCCGCGTAACCGCCGCTGTTGCCGGTGAGTTTGGCCAGCAGTTGCGCTTGATCCATGCGCGGCACCTGCTGGCCGGCGGGCGGCTGTGTGCGCAGATTGCTCAGCACCACGCGCAGCGTGCCCACCTGCTGCGCCAGGATCAGTTCGGAGGCCTGCTGCGGCGTCACCTCCAGGGTGACGGTGCTGTACTGCATGGGCAGCCCGGGACCGCCCTGCACGCCCTCCTGCTGCTGCTGCTCGGTCAGATGCTCGCCCAGAAAGCGGTGACCGGTGGCCAGCACCTTGACCAGGCGCAGCAGCGGCAGCACCTCGTTCTCGCGCCCGCCGCTCTCGCCGTTCTTCGTCCCGAAGGCGCCGGTGAGCAGCACGTCCACGCGGTCATCCGGCCGCACCAGGCCATTGATCGAGTTCAGCGTGTTCACGTCGATGGTCACCGCGCGCATGCTGGGCGGCAGCGTGCTGGCGAAATCGTGGTTGGCCTTGGCGATGAAGTCGCTGTCCAGCAGCGGCTTGCCCGCCTGCACCGGGCGCGCCAGCGTGCGGCCCTGGTAATCGGGCCACTTGGCGTAGATGACTGTGCCCGTGTAGATGAGGTCCTTCGGGTACAGACGAGTGGCCATGTTCTGCCCGCTGGCTACCGTGCCGGGCACCAGGTTGCGGGTGGGCACCACCACCTGCACCATGCCCGCGCTCAGTTGCGCCGCCAGTTCCTGCTGGTACTGGCTCTTCTGCCGGGTCAGGTAGTTGTGCAGCAGCAGCACCGCCACGATGGCCAGCGCGAATGCCGCGATCAGCATCACCCCGTACTTGTTGATGCGAGGAAGCTTGAGTTTCATGGTGGCCTCAGGGCAGTGAGATCAGGTAGCTGTAGTGCGTCCAGAATCCTTTCAGCGCCGAGACCAGCATCTGCACCGGTGACGGGCTGGTGCCGTTGGCCGGCTGCAGCGGATTGCCCGCGGCCACCACCGCCAGCACGATGATCGCGGCGGCAATCACTACGATGTACTCGGTGGCGGCCTGGCCGCGCATGCGGCGCGGGCCGCGCGGGGCGGATGCGGTCGCGACGCGTCCCGCACGCTGGTTGCACATCAGCGTTCCTCCGGGTGCGATTCGACGGTGAGGGTGATGGCGCTGCCGGCGCGCAGGGGCTGCACCACCAGTCCCAGGTTGCGCGTCCCTTTCTGGTACATCGCGCCGATCAGCGCCGCATGCCCGGGCAGCGCGTGCTGCGAGACGCGCACCCATCCGCGCGCCCGCAGCCGTTGCGCGTAGAAGCCTGCCACCGCGGCAGGCGGGTTGGCGGTGTACAGCAGCCAGGTATCGCCCAGCTTGCCGCCGTCCGCGCTGACCATGTGCGTGAGCACGCGCGCATCGCCCGGCGCGGTGACGTCCAGCACCTGCGTGCCGGTGGCGCGCCCGGGCTCGCTGACGCCGATCAGCGCCCCGCTGCCGGTGCCCGCGGCCTTCACCTGCACGGTGTAGAAACATCTGCCTGCGGCGTGCGCGATCACCTGCCACGGTCCCAGCGGATAGCGGATGTAGACCGGATGCCCGTCCGGCGCCGTCCAGGCGGTGGCGTAGAACCGCAGGAAGGACTGCGGCGCCAGCGCGCTGTGCGCCGCCACGATGGCCATCGGCAGTCCGTTGATGGCGATGCGCGGCGCCACCACGGCGACGTCGCTGTGCGGCGGCACCGGCACCGCCCTGCACCGCACCGCGGGCGGTGTCTGCAGCGCCGCTGCAGGCAGCGGCGCCAGCACCATGCACAGCACGGCCAGGGCGCGCATCCTCAGCTGCATGTCGGACTCTGCGACGAGGACGAGGAGGTGGCGAACACCGCGGTCGATCCGCCGCCGCTGGCGGTGACCGTCAGCGTGCCGTAGCTGGTGCTGCTGTAGTTGCCGTAGTTGACGGTCTGCTGCAGTTGCGTCACCGACTTGATGACGGTGCCCTGGTACCACTGGCTCTTGGAGTTGCTGAGATCGCCGAGACTGCAGGATCCGGTGGTGGTGCCGCCTTTGACCTGGCAGGTGTAGCTGGGACCGGCGGTCACCGACCAGGCCGGCGCGGTGGAGCCGGAAGGCTGCGTGGTCAGCGAGTTGATCTGGTCCTGCGTCGTCGTCTGCACGTTCTGGCTGCTGGTCTTGGTGGTGCTGGTCACCGGCGCGGTCTGGCTGCCGTTGCTGCAGACATCCACGGCGACCGCCGAACCGCTGCCGTTCGTGCACAGCACCTGGATGGCGCCGCCGGCGAGGGTCGACTGCGAGCAGCTGTAGCCCAGGCCCTGGTAGAGGTTGATGACCTGGGTGACGGTGGTGGTCTGCGGATTGGCGCCGCCGGGCGGATTGACCCCGCCGCCGGGCTGGTAGCCGACCAGGCGGTCGGCCGGCACCTCGTTGGGATCGTTCACCAGCACGTAGCCGAACTTCAGGCCCGACAGATCCGGGAACAGCCCGATCCCGCTGCTGCCGCCGAAATTGGCGATCGACAGCACCGTGCTGACGGGCGAGAACAGCGCGGTGGGCACCATGCCGTCGATCTGGTGCTTGACGTTGCCGGGGTCGGCCGCGCTCCAGCCGTCCGCCAGAACGGTGTCCTGCGCGTTGAAGGTCAGGCCCAGATGCTCGAACAGCGTCGAGGGCTTGGCCAGATTGCTGAACCCGACCGGGCTGGAGGGGTTGGCCGGCGTCAGGCTGACCTGCGCGGCCATCAGACCGTTGTAGTCGAGATCGAAACCGAGATCGGCGCCCAGCGCCTGGCCGATGCTGTGCAGCGTGCCCATCACCACCTGGGCGCCCTGATCCTGCAGGGTGCCGCTGGCGGAGTCGCTCAGCGCGGCGATGTTGCCCGCGCCAGCCAACACCATGTTGCGGTCGGCGAAATCCTTCCACAGCGGCAGCGGGACGTAGGCGTTGAGGTTCTGCGTCTGCTGGTCGCTGACGGAGTAGTCCACGCCGAAGAAGAGCTGCTGCATCATGTTCTGGATCTGCTGCTGCGACTCGGTCGCCGCGGTGGCGCCGCGCAGCGTGCTGTCGGCCGTGGGCATGAACACCGTGCGCTGGAACGCCGCGAAGCGCGCGGCCTCCTGCGTGGCCACGCCCATGTCGACGTACTTGACCAGCAGGGTGATGATCAGGAACAGCGGCAACAGCAGGAACGCGCAGGCGATGATGAACTCGGCCATCGCCTGCCCGTGCGGGCGGCGGGTGCCCGGCGCGAAAGCGGCTGACCGCAGGGCGTTCACGGCAGGAACTCCGAGAGCACCGCTCCGTTCTTGGCCGCCACCGGCGTGGGCACCAGGTGCGCCTCCCAGTAGGGGCTGAACAGGCTGGCGTAGAGGGTGTGTCCGCCCAGGGTGTTTTCCTGGTCCGGCACCTCCACGTAGTGGTGGCCGGGCAGCGTCTGGTAGACCGGCCGCACGAAGTACACCTGCGCGGAGGCTGTCACCGCCATCAGCTGCTTGCCCTCGCCGTCGGTGAGGGCGAGGTTGCCGCCGGCGATGGGCAGCGTGCGCGCGTTCGTGCCCTGGGTGCCCTGGTTCAACTGCTGGGTGGTGGCGATGGTGCCCTGCTTGCGCACGGCGACGAGGGTGATGGCCGGCGCGGTGTAGTCGGCCTTCTTCAGGTTCCTGACGTCCAGGTATTTCTGCAGGCCGCTGTAGTGGCTGCCGCTCAGCGTGTAGTTGGCGGTCTTCTGGCCGGCGGTGACGTTGGCCCAGCTCATCGAGGGGGAGATCGGGATCACCAGCGGGATCGGCACCGGGATGTCGCCGACCGGCGTGGGCACGTTGATCACGCACACGCCGGCCGCGAGGAAGGCGCTGAAATCGCCCTGCGGATTGGAGCCGTTCTTCGTGGTCCAGGTCTTGTTGTCGGTGGACAGCGTGGTACTGCCGCTGTAACCCAGCGAGAACACGTCGATGCCGCCGAAACCGTCGCCGAAACAGTCGCCGAACGCGGAGATCAGCGTATCGAACGGCAGTACCTCGGCCGAACTGCGCCCGCTGTCGAAGGCGTCGCGCGAGTTCATCACCACGTTGTGGAAGCGGTTGCCCGGATCGCTGGTGCTGCTGGCACCGGTGGGGTTGTAGGTCTTGGTGAATCTCAGCGTCTGCGCCAGCCAGGCGCCCGTGGCGACCGCCCCCGCGGCGCCCACGGAATCGCCCAGGCTGGCGTTGGCGATCTGTGCGTTGGGATCGGTGGCGCGCAGGGTGCGCCACATGATGCCGGGGTCGACCGAGTTGTACGGCGCCTCGGACAGGGCGAGATCCGCGTAGGCCAGACCGTAGTAGGTGCGCGAGGCGAGACTCAGCGTCTGCTCGACGGTGTTCAGCACCGTGACGATGAGGCCGGCGCCCTTGTTGATGCCGGTGAACAGCGCCTTCGAGATCGCCCGGTAGGCCGACATCGTGGCCGTGCCCGGCTGCGCGGGACTGAACAGCTCCAACACGGTCTTGATTTCGTCCGCCGTGCCCAGCGTGCTGAAAGGACCGCACTTGGACGTGGTGTAGATCAGGCAGTAGTAGCGGGCCCACGAGGTCAGCCCCACCATCTGCGCGATGGCCACCTGGTCGGCCACCATGGCGCGGTTGGAATAGGCCGCGAAGTTGTAGGCGCGCGCCAGTTCCACCGCGCCGCTGTAGGCGGCCGAGTCGGCCGCGTTCTGTAGGTGGACGCGGGTGATCACCATGCGTCCGCTGTCGTAGACGAGAAGGGCGGCGATCACCAGGATCGCCGCCACGATCACCACCAGCACCGAGGCCTGGCCGCGCATCCGCCGGGCCGCAACGTGCCCACCGCGGCGGGCACGCGGAAGCAGCAGGTCGCGACTCATGCCAGGCATGGCCGGTATTCGCCTGTGCCGGCGCGATTTACTGGCCGGCGTTCGCGACGTTTGTCTTGTAGTTGTTGAGGTTGTACTGCGTACTGGCCTCCGTGTTCGCCAAGCCCTTCGCGGTCTGCGCCTGGTTGTATCCGGTAGTACCCGTCGCACCGGACAACTGGCTGGTGATCGACGCCATCTGACCGCGCACGGCCCTACCGAAGAACGAGTACACCGCGATGGCGGCGATGGCCACCAGCGCGACGATGATGATGTACTCGGTCATGCCCTGGCCGCGCTGCAGACGGCGGCCGCTCAGACGCTGCTGGAAACGGTTCTTCAACATCATGATGCCTGCTCCTCACTCAAGATGCGCCGGACCGGCGCGGGACAAAAAAGCCCTCACGGGCGTTTCACCGGCAACGGGGAGCGCGAGCGGCCCGGTCGCTGCGGGTTACGGACCCGATGGCCGCTCAGGGGGCGGCGATCGAATGGACGTGGAGTTCCGCGGCCGCGCAGGGGTGCGGCCCTAGATACGGTTCTGGATCAACCCCTGTGGACTACCCCCCGTCACAACGACGCGAACAGTTGTGCTGTCCGTCACAGTTTGTTCAGTGCGACGATCTGCCGCAAGCATCGTGGCCATACATTTTCGTAAGGCCGGTCGATCCGCCCTGCCCGGCCGGTCCCATCGCGCATGATCACGGCAGCCGCGGCTGCTAGCATGCCGCGCGGTTTCGCGGGGCGAAGGCGATGCGTGATTTCCTGCAACGGCTGCGGCTGCGGCCCGGTTTCCGGCGCAAGGCTTCCCCGCGCGCGGAGGCGCCGCCGGACCGGCACGGCATCGTGCTGCTGGCGACCGGGATTTCCCTGCGGGCGGGGCTGCAGGCGGACGCGCTGGCGGCGGACGACGGCGAGCCGCTGCTGCGGCAACTGGCCCGCCGTGCGCTGGCCACGGCGCCCGCCGCACTGGTCGTCAGCGTTCCAGCCGACGATCACACCGCGCTGGAGGTGGTCCTGCGCGGATTGCCGCTGCGCTGCGTGCCGGTGCCGCGCGGCATGGCCCAGGGTGCCGCACTGCACGCGGCGCTTTCGGTTCTGCCCGGCACCTGCACCGGTGCGCTGTTGATGCCCTGCGACCGCCGGCGCACGTCCCCTGCCGATCTCGCGCTGTTGCTGCAGACCTGGCAGGCGCAACCCGAACGGGGCGCCTGCATCGCCGGCGAAATGGGCGGCCCGGGTCTGCCCGCCATTCTGCCGCGCAGCTGGTGGCCGGAGATCGATCCGCAGAACGGCCTCGCGCTGCGCAGTCTGCTGCAGGCCCGCAGCGACCAGCTCACGCTCGCGGAAGAACGCGATGGCGACGGATTGCGCCGCGTGGAAGAACCGCCGCCGGAGTACTGATCCGCCGGCCATCGCGCCGCCGGCACCGTCGGCCGGCCAAGCGGCATCCGCGAACCGTCGCGATCGACCGCACCCTGCCGCACCGCACGCGTCCGTCCGCGGGAGCGGTACGCATCGTCTGCCGATGCCGAGCCGGGCTGCACCGTCACGTTGATTACGCCACGGATAAGTCCGAGTCGCACCGATTTTCCCGATTCATTACATCGTCGACAGAAAGTATTTCTGTGGCCCATCTGGTCGATCACAGGCAGCGATCTGGTCCTTAAATAACAAACCGGTGCCGCCTAGCGTGTGACGTGCATCGTCACCGGGCAGACCTCCATCCATGCCTGCAGATCAAGGACCGCAAATGCACGGGCCCGACCAAGCGGGCCGGGAAACGCCGCAGCCGCCGGGGCCCGACGACGCGTTCCTCGCGCTGCGCACGCAACTGCTGCAGCTGGCGCGGCGCATCGTGCGCTCGCCGGCCGATGCCGAGGACATCGTGCAGGATGCGTACGTGCGCTGGCGCACCGCGGCTCCGGGCATGCTCGGCGATGCCCGCGCATGGCTGTCGACGGTGGTCTCGCATCTCGCCATCGACCACGTGCGCAGGCAGCGGTGGCAGCAGCGCACGCACGCCGAACCGCAGACCGGCGACGAGCATCCGGCCATGCTGCAGCAAGCCGCCGAGATCGCGCCCGAAGACACCATCGATCTGCGCTGGGCGACCTACTGCATGCACGCCTATCTCAACCCGACGGAACGCGCCGCCCTGGTGCTGCACGACGCGCTCGATGTCGACTACGAGGAACTGTCGGGACTACTGCGGCGCAAGGTGCCCGCGTGCCGCCAGATCATCCACCGCGCGCGGCTGCGGCTGGCGCGCGTCGCCCACGGCACGGGCCCGGCCCGGCTCGACCGGCGCATGACCGCGTTTCTCGTGGCGCTGCTGGCGGCCGACGCCGCCGGGCTGGTAGGTATGCTGGTGGGCGATCTCTGACCTGCGGGTCAGTCGTTGGCGGCGAGCGCATGCGCGTGATCGCCGCGCCGCTTCACGCTGTCCAACTGGACGACGGCCTCGGCAAGCAGCATCTTCAGGCGCCGGTTCTCCGCCTCCAGATCGGCGTAGCTGCGTCCACCGTTGTGCGGATCGCGCCCGTACTTGGCGCGCCAGTAGTAGAAGCTGGCTTCGCTGAAGCCGTGCAGGCGCTGCAGCTCGCGCAGCGAGGCACCCAGTTCGACCTGGCGGAGAATCGAGAGAATGGTGTCTTTGGGGAAACGACGATTCATGGAGTGCCATCCTGCGACTGCACCCGGGCAACACGGCGGGCATGCGCGGGTGTTCGTGTGTAGGACGCGCGGACCCGTGCCTGCGTGACAGGTGCGCCCGCACCGGCGCGTGCGGAATGCGAGGCCGCCGCGCTCAGGCGGCGGTGTGCGGCGGCAGGTCGCGCAGGATGCGCATCAGGCGGCGCAGACCCTCCGCCATCCCCTCTGCGTCCATGCGCGTGCAGTCGAGGCTGAGGTGGCGGCCGGGCCGTTCCGCGGGCACGGCCAGGCAGTCGCGTTCGCTGACGACTGCGACACCCACCGCCCGGGCGCGCGCCGCGACCAGCGACGCATCGCGCGCGGTGTCCAGCCAGATCGACGTGCCGCCGCCGGGGTCCTCCGCGCGGATTTCCGGAAAGGCGCGCGCGCGCCAATCCGACAGGTAGCCGATCATGCTGCGCATGCGCTCGCGGAACAGGCGCCTTGCGCAGACGCGGTGACGCTCCAGTCCGCCTGCGCGCATCCAGTCCGCCAAAGCCTGCTGCAGCAACGCGTTGCCCGGTCCGCCGGTGCACGCGCGGATCGCGGCGATGCCATCGAAGCAGGGTGCCGGGACCGCCAGCAGACCCACGCGCACGGCCGGCGGCACGCCCTCGGGCAGCGCCGAGAGGAAGAACACCAGGCCGGCCGGATCGCGGGCGGCCAGCGCCACCGGCGGCCCTTGCGGGCCGCGCAGCGCATGCCCCATGCCGTCCTCGAGGATGGGAATGCCGTTGCGGGCGGCGATGCGGTACAGCGTGTCGCGGCGTGCGGCCGACAACGTGACGGTGGTGGGATATTGATGGCTGGGGCGCAGGCACAGCAGATCGATGCGCTGCCGCCGCAGGATCGCCTCCAGGGCGTCGGGATCGGTGCCGCCCGCGTCCATGGGCAGGGGCACGATGCCGCTGCCGGCGAGTTCGAACTGTGCGCGGATCGACGGGCGGCAAAGCCGGTCGAGCGCCACGCGGCAGCCGGGGCCCAGCAGCAGCGCCACCAGCCGCACGCTGTCGGCGAGCCCGGCCGTGACGATGACGCGGTGTCCGTCGATCCCACAGGTGCCGCGCAGATCCGTCGCGATCGACTGCAACAACGCGGGCACGCCAGCCGCGGCACCGGCATCCAGCAGTTCCGGCGTCACCCGCCGGCCGGCACGCCCGATCAGATCGCGCCACTCCGCCGCGGCCAGCGCATCCGCGCCATCGCCGCTGTCGTCGAAACGGTAGGGCAGCGACTCGCCACCGCCGGCGCACGGCGGCCAACCCCCGGCGGTTCCCGGCGGCCGGCGGCCGGCGGCGGCGACCCTCTTGCCACGGGTCAGCCCGGGGACGGACGGCGCCCGCGCGAATCGCACCCGGTAGCCGGATCGCGGGAACGCCTGCACCAGGCCGCGGGCGACCAGATCCTCGTAGGCATTCATTACGGTATGTCGGTGCATGCCCAACTGCCGGGCCAGCACGCGCGCCGAGGGCAGGCGCGTGCCGGCTTCCATCTGTAGCCTGGTGATGGCGTCACGCAGCGCGTCGGCCAGCCGGATGTAGCCCGGGCGCGGGCTGTCGTCCAGATGGAGATCGAGGTGGATCCGTTGCGCGTTCATCGGCGGCGTGGCCCGGGGTGCGGAGACTCGGTCGGCACAATACGACCGGCGCCGGCGCACGCGCCGGATCGCATGCGGGACGCGGACCGCCGCTCCCTGGGCGCTGACCCGGCGCAGACGTATTGCTTGTGCGATCAGTGACATACGGATCGCGTACAGCCCTCCGCGGGAACGCTGACCCCGCGCACCTCACGGGCACCTGACAGAGGCTGTCACGTTAAGCGGATGTCAAACGTCTCACCTGTGCGGGCTTATCGCCCGCCGTGCGTGATGCGCACGCGCAGCCCCTCGGTCCTGCGGTCACGCCGGCCTCGAGGGCCTCCCCGCTCCACGAGAGACTCCCCGATGCATGCCATCCAACGAAACACGCTTTCCGCACTGATTGGCGCGAGCCTGCTGCCGCTGGCCGCCCATGCTCAGAGCACGGCTGCGCAGAACAACACCGCGCAGGACCAGTCCGCCAAGAACGCAAAACAACTGCAGACCATCGTGGTCACGGGTTCGCGCATCCGCCGTGTCGATGTCGAGACCGCCAACCCGGTGTTCACGATCAACCGCCAGACCATCCAGCAGGCCGGCGCGGTGACGCTGGGCAATATCGTGCAGTCCTCGCCCTCCATCTCGGGCAACGCCACCAACCCGCAGGTCAACAACGGCGGCGGTGACGCCTCGGCCACGGTCTCGCTGCGCGGCCTCGGGCCATCCCGCACCCTGGTGCTGATCGACGGCCATCGCATGGCCATCGACCCCAACCAGGGCGCGCCCGACATCAACACCATCCCCGCCGATCTGGTGGAGCGCGTCGAAATCCTGAAGGACGGCGCCTCCTCGATCTACGGCAACTCGGCCATCGGCGGCGTGGTGAACTTCATCATGCGCAAGAACTTCCAGGGCGCCGAGTTCAGCACCAACTACGGCATCTCCGATCATGGCGACGGCATGCGGCGGGGGGCGTCGTTCATGTTCGGCCAGACCAGCCGGCACGGCAGCATCGTCGCCGGCGTGTCCTACGAGAAGATCGACGGCATCTCCAGCGCCAACCGCAGTTTCTCGGACAAGGCCCTCTATCTCTACTACGGGCAGATGCTGCCCTTCGGCTCCTCGCGCGTGCCCAACGGCCGCATCGTCTATCCGGGCAATCCCAACGCGCTGACCTGCATCACCGGCACCACCTGTTCGTCGCTCAGTGATTTCCGCAACTACAGCTCCGCTACCGATTCCTACAACTATCAGAAACTGAACCTGATCCAGGTGCCCTCGGAGCGCACCGACGTGTTCTTCATGGGTCATTACGACCTGACGAACAACGTCACCGCCTACATGGACTTCTTCGGCAACAAGACCACCTCGCATTCGGCGCTGGCGCCGTCGCTGGCGGACACCGGCATCCCCAGCCCGCTGGTGATCTCGGCGCAGAGTATCTACAACCCGTTCGGCGTCGAATTCTCCAACGCCTCGGGCAACCGCTTCGAATACCGTTTCTCCGGAATCGGTCAGCGCATCTTCCAGTTCGGCACCAATACCAGCCAGATCATCGCCGGGCTGAAGGGCAACGTGGGCGAGACCTCCTGGCAATGGGACGCCGACCTCAACTACAGCCGCGTCAGCACCGGTGTGAACGATCAGGGATACCTCAATCTGGCGGCCGCCGACGTCGCCTTCGGACCCTCGTTCTACAACAACGGGGTGCCCACCTGCGGCACGCCCGGCAACGCCATCGTGGGTTGCACGCCGATCAACATCTTCGACGCCAACAGCCCCAGCCAGACCGCGCTGCTCCAGCAGTACGTCTCGCACCCGTTCTCGCAGACGATCTACATCACGCGCGAGGCATCCATCAACGCCAACGGCGACGTGTTGTCGCTGCCGGCCGGCACGGTGCGCCTGGCCGTGGGCGCCGACTACCGCAAGCGCTACACCAGCGGCGTGGTGAGTTCCGACATCCAGATCAATCCGGCGACGGGCACCTGTCCGCTGGGTAGCGCATGCGCGTCGTCCATCCAGGGCGGTTTCAACGTCAAGGAAGCCTATGCCGAGGTGCTGGTGCCGCTGCTGAAGAATGCGCCGTTCGCGCATTCCCTCAACGTCGACATCGCCTCGCGCTACTCGCGCTACTCGCTGGCCGGCACCACCACCAACTCCAAGATCGCGGTCGAATGGCGACCGATCGACGACCTGCTGCTGCGCGGCACGGTGACCCAAGTGTTCCGTGCGCCATCCATCAGCCAGTTGTTCGCGGGCCCGGCCAACAGCGCGCCGAACTTCGTCGATCCGTGCGTGGGCTACATCCCCGGCACCAGCCCGGCATCCGAGAACAACGCCTGCGGCGCACCCACCGGGGCCACGGCGATTCCCCCGGGCGGCATCGCCCAGCCCAACGTCTCGCAGACCAGCGCCATCGTGTCGGGCTCGGAATATGCGGGCTACAACCTGAAGCCCGAATCCGGCAAGAGCTTCGATTTCGGCCTCGTCTACGACCCGCACTGGCTGCCGGGCTTCTCCACCAGCTTGGACCTCTGGCGCATCTACCTCAACAACACGATCGTGGGCGTGCAGGCGCAGATCGTCGCCAACGAGTGCTTCAACGATCCGGCCAGCAGCCTGTGCCCGCTGATCCACCGCTTCCCGAACGGGCAGGTGTCCAACATCTTCGCCCCGGTCGTGAATCTGGGCCGCCTGGACACCTCGGGCATCGACTTCGGCTTCCGCTACCGCCTGCCGCAGTTCGACATGTTCGGCGTGAATCCGGGCAACTTCAGCGTGGTGATGGACAGCACCTGGACACGCCAGTTCACCGACGTGCCGGCGCCCGGCGTGCCCAGCGTGCCGGTCATCAAGAATGCCGGCCAGTTCACCCA
>JAJYTR010000086.1 GCA_021792975.1 Pseudomonadota bacterium
CTCGGCAATCGCACCCGGGCAGGATACGGACGCGGATGGGAATGCGGACGAGCGCGGATTCGGTTTCCGGCCGCGCGGCCGGGCCGGCGGTAGCGCGTTCCGCGTGCGGACACGGTGGAATGGTTCAGCCTTGGCCGCCCGCATGCGCATGTTGCATCGTGTCCAGCGCCAGTTGGGCGTGCGCGTAGGCGCCGCCGGCGCGCATTTCCGCGGCCACCCAGATCGCTTCCATGAGCTGCTGTTCGCTGGCGCCCTGCTTCAACGCCGCCTCGGTATGGCCGCGGATGCAGTACGGGCACTGGGTGACGTGCGCCACCGCCACGGCGATCAGCTGCTTGGTCCTGGCATCCAGCGCGCCGGCGGCGAAGACCTGGGCGCTGAACGCCTTGAAGGCGTCGTAGGCGGCCGGGGCCAGTTCGCGGCGCTTACGCGCCAGCGCCGGCGTGGAGGACGGATAGACGGGATGGTCCATGGGAAGTTCTCCTCGGGGTCAGTGTCGGGTGGGGGTGCGGCCCAGCGTCCAAGCGGGCGGATCGCTGGCCGGAACACTCTCGATCAGCGCCTCGTCGTTGACCAGTGCGAAACCGGCGCCGGGCCCGAGTTCGGCGACGCGATCGAAGATCAGCGCATGGCGCTGCGCGGGGATCGGGGTGCGGACGTCCAGTTCGGGCGTGGTGGCGGTAGCGGGAGCCATGGTGCGGATTCCTGAAGGGGAGAAGGAGGGGCAGCCGCGACGCGCAGCAGGGCCGATGGCAGGGTAGGCTTTATAAAATGTAATGTAAATACATCTTTGAGCCGCGACCACCGCCTCCCGGCGCATCGATCTACGGCGCCGGCGCGTCTGCGACGGCGTGCAGCAGTTCCACCTCGGCGCGCAGGCTGTCGAGGTCGCGGCCGATGCTGGCCACCGCCAGCACGCGTCCGTCTTGCAGGTAGCGGCACAGGTAATCACCGCGTTCGGGGTCGCCGTCTTCCTCGAGCGCATCCCATTGCGCGGCATGGCCGACGTAGCCGATGGTCAGCTCGCCGTGCTGGCTCCAGAAGAACGGCACCGCCGGCGGTACCGGCAGCCCCAGCATCGAACGCGCCGCCTGGCGGCCCTGGGTCTGCGCCCAGGCCCAGTGCTCGATGCGCCGGCGTGCGCCGGTGACCGGGTCGGGCACGCTGGCGACGTCGCCCGCAGCCCAGATCTCCGGCATGCCGCTGCGATAGTCGGCGCCGACGACGATGCCGTTGTCCACCGCCAGGCCGGCCCGCTGCGCCAGCGCCACGTCGGGGCGCACGCCCACACCCATGACCACGAGGTCGGCGTCCAGCCGGGTGCCGTCATCGAGCTGCACCGCCTCGGGATCGATCGCCGCCGGTTTGCGGCCCAGGTGGAACCGCGTGCCCATGCGCGCGTGCACGGCACGCACGGCATCGGCCAGGCGCTGCCCGAACACGCGGGCCAGCGGCTGCGTTTCCGGCGCCACCACGGCGACCTCCAGTCCCTGGGCGCGCAGCGCGGCGGCGGCTTCCAGGCCGATGAAGCTGGCGCCGACGATCACGGCGCGGCGCGCGCCGGCGGCGATGGCGGCGCGGATGGCTTCGGCATCGGCGCGCGTGCGTAGCGTATGCACGTGCGGCAGTTCGGCACCAGCGATCGGCAGCCGGACCGGCTGCGCGCCGGTGGCCAGCAGCAGCGCGTCGTAGGTGTAGCTGCGCGCACCGTCGCAGAGCACGCACCGGGCAGCGAGATCCAGGCGTCCGGCGCGCGCCTGCACGCGCTCGATGCGGCGCTCCTGCCAGTACTCCGCACTGCGCAGCGGCAGCCATTCCGGCGGCGCCTTGCCGGCCAGGTAGTCCTTGGACAGGTTGGGGCGATCGACCGGGGTATCGGCTTCGCCGGCCAGCAGCGTGATCGGGCCGCGGTAGCCGCAGGCGCGCAGCTCGTGCGCCGCGGCGTCGCCGGCGGCGCCGGCGCCGACGATCAGCACGCTACGCGGCGTCTGCCGCGGTTGCATCGCGGCAGGCGTGTGCTCGCCCTGCACCCGCACGCGGCCGTTTTCGCTGTGCACCGCCCAGCAGCGCAGCGCTTCCGGTGCCGGGCCGCTGCGTACCGCGCCGCTGGCCAGATCGAAGCAGGCGTGGTGCCAGGGGCAGCGGATGCCGCCGTCGGCGACCAGGCCTTCGCGCAGCGGGCCGCCGTAGTGCGTGCAGCGTGCCGAAACGGCGTGGATGTCCCGGCCCTGACGCACCAGCAGTACCGGCTCGCCGTCCACGTGCCCCAGCAGGGGCTCGCTTTCGCGCAGGTCGCCGAGGGCAATACCGGCGCGCAGGTCGGGGCCTTGGTCGTAGGTCGTCTCGCTCATGGCGGTGCCTCCCGAGTTTCGTCGAACAGCGCCTGTTGCTCGCGCTCGAAATGATGGTCGAGCACATGCCGCAGAGGGTGCAGCGCATCCAGTACGGCCAGCCTCTGCGCGGGATCGTCCAGGCGCGGCGGCAGCGTGCGCCATTGTGCCCGGATGCGCTGCAGCAGCGATTCCAGCTTGCGGTGCTCGGCCAGATAAACCGCGGCCGTCCAGCGCGGATGCTGCGGCAGACGCGGCAGCAGCACCTGTTCCTCGTAGCGGATGTGCCGCGCCTGCAGGCGGCCCAGCGCGTCCAGCCGGATGCGCGCGGTGGCGAGTTCGCCTGTGATCACCGCACAGCAGGCCGCATGCAGAGTCTGCAGCATCGCCGCGTGTTCCTGCCGTGGATCCGTCGGGGTGGAGGGACTCATGCAATGGCCTCCGACGCACGTGCGGCGCGTGCCGTGTCGAGCTGCCCGGCGGCATCCAGCCGCTGCAGCAGCAGGTGGAAGTACACCATGCCGGCATAAGGGTGCCAGCGCGCCGCCAGCGCCTGCATGCCGGCCGCATCGAGCCGCGCGGGCAGGCCCAGCCAGGCGGCCAGGTGCTTGTGCGCGGCGATGTCGTCCACCGGCAGGACGGCCAGCCGGCCCAGGCCGCGCAGCGCCACGTATTGTGCGCTCCAGCGCTTGATGCCGGGCAGTCGCGAGAGTGCCGTCAGCAGTGCGGCATCATCCAGTGCGGTCAGCGCGTCCTCACGCAGTGCACCGTTGACGATGGCCGCGGCGGCGGCGCGCAGGTAGCCCGTCTTCTGCCGGCTGAAGCCCGCGGCGCGCAGATCCGCCGCGGACGTCTGCAGCACCATCTGCGGCGTCGGGAAGGCCACCGGGCCGGCGGCGCCGGCACCTGCATCGAGCTGCGCGGCGAGGCGACCCAGCACGCTGAGGCCGGCGGCCAGGCTCACCTGCTGGCAGGCGATGGC